>NZ_JBSFNS010000008.1:0-164988 GCF_053587275.1 Amycolatopsis sp. NPDC003676 | reverse complement strand
GACCTCAGCCAGGAACTCGGCGTGCCGCGGCAGCTGGAGCACCCGCTGATGGTCGAGGCCCGGCAGCGGATCGTCGCGATCTGCCGGGAGCACGACGTCGTCGTCGGGCATCCGCACGTCACCGCCCGCAACGCCGAACAGGTCCTCGACGAGGGCTACCGCTTCCTCATGACCGCACCGGTCCGCAGCTATCCCGGCCTCGACCGGGCCCGCGAGCTGGCCGGTCGCTGACCCTACCCAGGAGGAATCCCGTGATCATCGACTGCCACGGTCATTTCACGACCGCTCCGGCCGCGCTCGGCCAGTGGCGCGAACGGCAGATCGCAAAGTTCGAAGCCACCGGTGCGCGCCACTCCCCCGACGAGTTGCGCATCGAAGACGACGAGATCCGCGCCGCGATCGAGAACGGCCAGCTCAAGCTGCAGCGCGAGCGCGGCACCGACGTCACGCTGTTCTCGCCCGGTGCCGGGAAAATGGCGCACCATTACGGCGACGCCGAGACCAGCCGGGTGTGGTCGCGGGTGAGCAACGACCTCATCGCCCGTGTCTGCGGCCTGTTCCCGGACCACTTCGTCGGCGTGTGCCAGCTGCCGCAGTCGCCCGGGGACGCGCTCGCCGAGTTCGTCCGCGCGTCGGCCGCCGAGCTGGAGCGCTGCGTGACGGAACTCGGATTCGTCGGCTGCCTGCTCAACCCCGATCCGTCCGACGGGTACTGGCAGGCGCCGCCGCTGACCGACCGCGTTTACTACCCGCTGTACGAGAAGATGGCGGAGTTGGACGTGCCCGCGATGGTGCACGTCGCGATGTCGCGCAACCCAGCTGTGCAAGGCACCTGCGCGCACTACCTCAACGGCGACACCGCGGCGTTCATGCAGCTGTGCGAATCCGATCTGTTCACCGATTTCCCGACGCTGCGGCTGATCCTGCCGCACGGCGGCGGCGCGGTCCCGTACCACTGGGGCCGCTACCGGGGCATGATGCTCGACCGCGGCCGCCCTCCGCTCGAAGATGCCTTGCTGGGCAACGTTTTCTTCGACACCTGCGTGTATCACCGGCGCGGGCTGGAACTGCTCACCGACATCGTGCCTTCCGCGAACATCCTGTTCGCCTCGGAGATGATCGGCGCCGTCCGTTCGGTCGATCCCGAAACCGGGCACCGGTTCGACGACACCCTCGCGCTGCTGAATTCCCTCGATTCCCTCGGCCCCGCCGAACGGGAAGCCATCTACGGCGGCAACGCGCTGCGGGTGTTCCCGCGCCTCGCCCGCCGCTTCGCGAAGCAGGAGGCCGCGCGGTGAAGGTCTACGAAGCACTGGCCGCGGCGTTCGCCGCCGAAGGCGTCACGGACGTGTTCGGCATGATGGGCGACGCCAACATGCATTGGATGAACGCGTTGGCCGGGCACGGAACCCGGCTCTACGAGGTGCGTCACGAGGGCGCGGGGCTCGGCATGGCGCACGGGTTCGCCCGCGCGTCGGGCCGTCCCGGCGTCGTCACCACGACGAGCGGGCCGGGGACCGCGCAGCTGGCCACCTCGATGCTGGTGGCCAGCCGCGCCCGTATCCCTCTCGTCGCGTTCTGCGGCGAAACCCCGCTGGGCGACGAAAGCGCCGTCCAGTACCTGGACCAGCGCCGGTTCGCCGCCGCGATCGAGTGCGAGTTCCTGCAGGTCGCGAAGGCGGACTCGGCCGAAGAGATCGTGCGGCGCGCGTTCTATCTCGCGCGCACCGAGCCCCGGCCGGTCATGATCAGCGCGCCGATCGACGTGCAACTGCAGGAATTCGAGGACGTCCTGCCGTATTCGCCGTCCACCGACCTGCTGCGGACCCCGGCGCTGCTGCCGAATCCGGCCAGCATCGAGCAGGCCGCGGACCTGCTCGCGGCGAGCAAACGGCCGGTGCTCATCGCCGGCCGCGGCGCCCGGAGCGCAGACGCAGCGGCGCAGGTCCTCGCGCTGCAACGGCAAACCGGTGCGCTCTTGGCGACTACGTTGCAGGCGAAGAACTGGCTGTACGGGCAGACCGAGTACCACGTCGGAATCGCCGGGCTGTTCGGCAGCAAGGTCGCGATGGAACTGCTGCAGGAAGCCGATTGCGTTGTCGCGGTCGGCGCGAGCCTGAACCACTACACGATCGAAAGCGGCTATCTCTTCCCGGACGCGAAATTCGTGCAGATCGACACCGCGCCGCACGTCGTGATGGGCAACGGCCGCGTCGCGGACAGCTACGTCCAGGCCGACGCGGTGACCGGGCTGGACGCACTGACCACCGCGCTGGAACGACGCGGCGTCGAACTCGAAGGCTTCCACACCGCCGAGGTGCACGCCCGGCTCACCGCCCCGCTCGTGGACCCGGCCGAATACCGCCGCGAACCCGGCCTCCTCGACCCGCGCGAAGCGATCGCGGTCATCGACGCCGAACTGCCCGGCGAGATCGGCCTCGTGCTCGGCAGCGGGCACCAGACGGACTTCGGAACCATGCTGTTCCAGCGTTCGCGCGAGGTCACGTCCAACTACGGGATGTTCGGCGCGATCGGACAGGCCCCGCTGCTGACCATCGGCGCCGCGGTCGCCAAGCGCGAACCGGTGTTCGTCGTCGAGGGCGACGCGAGTTTCCTCATGCACCTGCCCGAATTCGAGACCGCCTGCCGCTACGACCTGCCGGTGCTCGTCGTCGTGATGAACGACGAGGGCCTCGGCGCCGAGTACCACAAGGCGAGCGCCAAGGGACTCGATCCCGCACTCGCCGTCATCCCGACGCCCGAACTGGGCGCGGTAGCCCGGGCACTGGGCGGTGGCGGCGCGACCGTCCGCAGCGTCGAGGAACTTCGCGCCGCGCTGGGCGAATACGTCCGCAAACCGCGGCCGACCGTGATCGACGTCCGGATCACCCGTGACGTGCTGAGCGTGCCCTACCGCCGGATCCAGTACGGCGAGGACGTGTGAGCGTGCCCGACCAGGAGAGGAACCCCGACATGAAGATCGTGCTCGGCCGCGACGACCTCGCGGCCGCCGCACTGGAAGCCGCCGAGACCGCCGGGGCGTCCCCCGAACGCCTCGGCATCCGTCCCGTGCACAAAGCCTCGCGCGGATTCGTCAACGACGGAACCGTCGACGTGTGCGAACTGGCCATCGTGACGCTTCTGCAGGCGGTCGCGTACGGCAAGCCGGTAGCGCTGCTGCCGATCACCGCGCTCGGCCGCCACCAGCACCAGACCCTGGTGACGCTCGGCGAGCCCGGATTGGCCGACGTGCGCGGAAAAACCGTCGGCGTGCGGTCGTGGAGCCAGACCACCGGCGTGTGGCTGCGCGGGTTCCTCGCCGACGACTACGGCCTCGATCTGTCCGAAGTGGACTGGATCACCTACGAGGACGGCCATGTGCCCGAGTACACCGATCCGTCGTGGACGAAGCGGGCTCCCGAAGGCTCGAAGCTGCCCGCCGACTTCCTCGACGGCAAGCTCGACTACGGGATCATGGGCAACGAACTGCCCTCGGACGGCCGCATCCGCACCGCGATCCCGGATGCGCTGGCGGTGGCCGAGAAGTGGGCCGAGTGCAAGGGGTTCGCCCCGATCAACCACGTCGTCGCGTTCGATCCGGCGGCCGACGCCAAGGCGGTCCTCGCGGTCTACGACGCACTGGCGGCGCAAGTGCGCACCGGCCCGGCCGAGCTCAATCCCGTCGGGTTCGAGGGACTGCGCGGACCGGTCACCGAGGTCGCCCGCTACGCCTTCGAACAACAGGTGCTCCCCCGCGCCGTCTCGTTCGACGAACTCGTGGACCGGACGTGCGAAGCGCTGGGCGTGTCCGCATCGCGGCTCGGCTGAACCCAGAAAAGAAAGGCACGACATGGAAAAGCTTTCGATGGTCCTCGGGGACTACGCACACGGACGCGCGCTGCTGAACGGCGACGTCGAGATTCCCGGCCGCGCGGTGGAACCGGTCGAGGTGACGCCGGTGATCGGCGCGTACCGCCGGATGATCCGCGACCTCGAGTTCGACGTATGCGAACTCGCGCCCACCTCCTACCTGATGGCCCGGCAGGCAGGCGTCGCGCTGACCGCGATCCCGGTCTTCCTAAACCGCCGCTTCCACCACGCCGACGTGCAGTGCGGCGCGGCGTCCGGAATCCGTTTCCCCGCCGATCTGGCGGGGACCCGGATCGGCGTGCGCGCCTACACCGTCACCACCGGCGTCTGGGTGCGCGGGATCCTCCACGACGAATACGGCGTCGACCTCGGCTCGGTGACCTGGGTCGTCGACGACGAGGACCACATCGAGGGCCGCGCACCGTCGAACGTCGAGCACGTCACCGACGGCCGGTCGCTCAGCGAACTGCTGCGCGCCGGGGAGATCGACGCCGCGCTGAGCGGCAACGCGGGCACGGGCCGGGCCGGTGCGCCGCGAGCCGGGTGGTCGGCACCGGCAGAGTCCACAGAGGACGGTCCTTATCCGCTGTTCCCCAACCACGAGGTTCTCGCCCTCGATTGGCATCTGCGCACCGGGATCTACCCCCTGCACTCGGTGATCGCGGTACGCAGCGAACTGGTCGAACGCGACCCGGACCTGCCGACCGCGCTGTACGCCGCCTTCGCCGAGAGCAAGCGCCGCCAGGTCGAAGCGGATCCGGAATGGTCGGCACTGCCCCGGCTGGGCAAACAAACCCGGCAGCTCGGCGCCGATCCGATCCCGTACGGCTTGGGTGCCAACGACGCGAGCCTGCGGGCGCTCGTGGAGTTCTCGCGGGCACAGGGCCTGCTCGACGCCGATTTCCCCGCCGAACCGCGGCATCTGTTCGCCGACGGTGACTACCCGGACGCCTGAAAGGTGCTGTTCATGGACATCATCGACACCCACTGCCACGTCGTCTCCGCCGACCTCGCCCGCTATCCGCGCGCTCCGCTGGGCGGCAAGCAGTCGGGCTGGGCCACCACCCGGCCGGTCACCGCCGACGGGATGGCGCAGCGAATGGACGAGGCAGGCATCGCGCACGCGGTGCTGGTCCAAGCCACGACCGCGTACGGCTACGACAACTCCTACGTCCTCGACAGCCGCGCCCAGCGCCCGGACCGGTTCCTCGCAGTCGGCACCGTGGACCCGCTGCGACCGGACGCGGCCGAACATCTTGAGAAGGTCACCAACGGCGGTCTGTCCGGCGTCCGGCTGTTCACCAGCGGCAGCACCGTTCCCACTCAGGGCGAGTGGTTCGCCGTCCCGGAAAGCTTCCCGTTCTGGGAAAAAGCCGCCGAACTCGGTGTGACCGTGTGCCTGCAGATGCGGCTCGGCCCGGCGACCGCGCAACTGGACGCACTGCTGGACCGATTCCCTTCGGTCCAGATCTTGATGGACCACCTCGGCTACCCCGATATCGCGGCCTCGCCGGGAGACGCCGGTTCGGCGGTCGCGAAGCTGGCCGTGCACCCGGGCCTGCACCTCAAGCTGACCCACCGCAACCTCGAACCCCTGCACGCGGCAGGAAAGGAAGCGGCGGCGTTCCTCGACCCCGTCCTGACGTCGTTCGGCGCGCAACGGATCGCGTGGGGCTCGAATCTCCCCGCCGCGGAACAATCCCTGCCCGAACTCGTCGCGCTCGCCCGCGAGGTTCTCGGGGAAGTCCCGGAGGCCGAACAGCGGGAGATCTTCGGCGGCACGGCGCGGCGGCTGTATCCAGGACTGCCGGGCTAGGCGCCGCATGGTCGACAGCGACAGCCGCGCCACGCGCTACAGCCAGGTCTACGAGGAGCTGCGGACCGTGCTGCTCTCCGGTGCCTACGAGCCGAACACCCGGCTGACGGAAGCGGATCTGACCACCAGGTTCGAGGTCTCCCGCGGCACGATCCGTTCGGTGCTGGTGCGGCTGGCGCAGGAAGGGTACGTCACCAGCGAGGCCAACCGCGGGGTCCGCACGCGCAGCTTCACCCTGTCGGAGGCCGCGGACATCCTCGAAGCCCGCGAAACCCTGGAGGCGGCGCTGGCGGGCAAAGCCGCGGAACGGGCGACCGACCGGGAAATCGCCGAACTGCGCGCGACTCTGGAGGGAATGGAAGCGGCGCAGGGAAAGGGCGACCAGTCCGCCTATTCGAGGGGCAACCGGGCGTTCCACCAGCAGGTCAAAGCGGCCGCGCACCAGGCGACGCTGGCACGGACGTACGACACGCTGCTCTATCCCTTGGTGATGCGCCAGTATCGCAACATCTCGGCGCAGCACCCGCGAGCAGGTTCCCTCGCCGAGCACCGCGCGATCCTGCTGGCCATCATCACCCGCAACCCGGAAGCGGCGGCCGCGGCGATGCGCCACCACGTCGGTTCCGCCCGGCGCGCGCTGCTGCTCGACCGGGGCCCGGCCCGGGAATGAACGGACCGGTCCTCGTCGCGTTCGACGGCACCCCGGCAGCGGAGCACGCGCTGTCGTGGGCAGCCGCGGCGGCCGTACGCCGTGGCTGCGAACTCGTCGTCGCCAGAACGACCTGGTGGCCCATCACTCTCGATCCTGCTCTCCCAGCAGTGTGTTTGGTGCCGGAAGCCCGCGTCGACCACGCGGTCGAGCAGGCGGTCGCAGCCTGGCCCGCGCTGCGGGTGTCCGGCGTCGAGTCCGGCGGGACCGCAGAACTGCTCGCCATTGGTGCCAGGCTGGACTCCTCGCTGATCGTGGCACCCGCGTGCGCCCAGGTTCCGTGGCGAGCGCTCCTCCGCGGCGTGGGCAGACCGCTCGCATTCGCGGGCTCCCGCTGCGGGCCAGTGGTGTCCGAGATGCGCTCCCGGCACGCGCACCTCGGCACGCTGGCGCTCGCTTTCGACCTCGCCCGCTCCGGCGGAGCAGACCTGCATGTCCTGCACACCGCCGCTATCCGGCATCGCGCCTGTTCAGCGGACTTAGCCGGCTTCGCGGTGAGCGCGCTGGCGGACTGGCTGGTGTCGAGCCCGGACGTCGCCATCACCTACCGGCTCGCCACCTCTTCGCGGATACAAGCCCTCAAGCACAGCGTGCGCTCGGGAGGAGTGCTGCTGCCGGCTCCGTAGACCGCCGAGGAGACCGTTGGTGTGCCGCTGCTCAAGGCGGTCTCGGGCATCTGGCTGTGATGGCGACCAGATGCTCGGTGCGCGACTGAACGACCGGACAGCGGTTGCCGAGACTTCGATCGGATGCGCGGTGGTTCGGCCGACTTCCGCGGCCCTACACAGGCTTGCCGGGTTACGCTGCCTGGCCGGTCACCGGGGTGTGCGGAAGCGCCCCAGTCGCGGCTCGGTAGAGATCCTCGTAGGCATCCAGGGTCCGGGCTATTCCGTGCCTGGCCACGGCTTCTTGGCCTGCTCGACCCATTCTCGTGCGGAGGGCGGGGTCGGAGGTCAGTTCCAGCAGGCGCTCCCCCAGCACCTCCGTCTCGCCGGGTGGGTAGAGCCATCCGGTCCGGCCCGGGGTCACCAGGTGGGGCAGGGCCATCGCGTCGGCGGCGAGCACCGGGAGGCCGGCGGCCATCGCTTCCATCGTTGCCAGGCTTTGCAGTTCGGCGGTGCCCGGCATGCAGAAGAGGTGGCTGGTCCGGTACGCGCGCACCAGTTCGGCGTCCGGCACGAACCCGCGGAACGTCACCCGGTCCGCGACGTCCAGGCGGGCGGCGAGGTGTTCCAGTTCCGTCCGGCACGAACCGTCGCCGATGAGGGTGGCGTGCAGGGTCGGGACTTTCGGCAGGGCCCGGAGGAGGTCGTCCACGTTCTTCTCCGCGTCCAGGCGGCCGACGAACAGGACGCGGACGGGATCGGCGGGCGCGGGGTCGACCGGGGCGTAGTGGCCCAGGTCGATTCCGCACGAGACCACTGCGACCGGGCCGGGGAAACCTTTTTCCTCCAGCAGTTGCGCGGCGCGCGGGGTCGGCGTGGTGACGACGCCGGCGCGGCGGAAGACCCGGACGAAGTCGCGCCAGGCCCAGCGGGTCAGCGCCGACGTCACCGGTTCGGGCAGCGATACGAAGCCGAGCAGGTTTTCCGGCATGAAGTGGTTTGTCGCGACGGCGGGGACGCCACGTTCTTCGGCGGCGGCCAGCAGACCGCGGCCGACCGAGAAGTGCGACTGGACGTGGACGACGTCGGGGCGGAGGTCGTCCAGCAGTTCGGCGGCGGTGCGACGGGCGCGGCGCGGTGTGCTGAAGCGGAACGTCGGGTGGAAGGGCGTGCGGTGGGACGGCACGTAATGGAGCGTGTAGCCGGCGTCCGGATCGGGGACCTCGGCGCGCTGTGGGGTGAGGATGTGGACCTCGCGGCCGCGGGCGCTCAATCCGCGGGCCAGGCGTTCGGCGAAGTGGGCGGCGCCGTTCACATCGGGAGGGAAGGTGTCGGCGCCGATGACGATACGCAACCGGGAATGCGGCATGGGACGCTCCTGAACAGGTCGAGGTGACGGTTTCGCGTAGGCCAGCACGACGACGCCGGCAATGGCGACGGCGGCCAGTCCGATTTGGACAGTGGCGGCGACGGGCGAGGCGACTGGTCGCTCGCCGAACAGCAGTGCGCTGGCGAGGATTGCGGTGAACGGGTCCACGACAGTTGTCGCCGCGACAGCGACCGCGGCGGGACCGCTGGCGTAAGCGCGGTGCATCAGCCAGCCGCCGGTCAGCAGGAGCAGTCCGGCTTCGGCGGCCACTACCGCGCCTGTCCCGGGAGTCCCGTGGACAAGATGCAGGGCAGCGACGCGCATCGTGGCGGAGCCGAGTCCGAAAAGGACTGCCGCGGCGGCGGCTTGGGTCAGGCATTTCGCACGGCCGCGGACAAACCATGCTCCGGCGGCCGCGCACGCTCCGGCCAGCAGCGCCGGCTGGACGCTGGCGAGGCTGGGGATAGCGGTGACTCCGACGGACGCGGCGGAGAGCAGGACGAATCCGCCGACTCCCGCACATACCGCGACAGTCGCGCCGACTGCCCGGCTGGAACGGTCCGGGTTTCGGAACCCGACAGTCAACACCAGGCTGAGCACGCCGATCGGCTGGACAACCGCCAGCGGCGCCAGCGAAAGCGCGATCAGGTGCAGCGCGCTGCCCAGAACGGCGAGGCTGGTGCCGCCGAGCCAGATCGGATTGCGCAGGACTGCGCTGACGGCGCGCAAACCGGTCCCGTCGGCGGTTTCGACCGATCGGTGCTGAAAGCGGACGGCGGCGGCGAAGAAACACGCGGCAAGCACCGCCAGTGCGATCGCGACGAGAGTCATCGGCCCGCCCTTCCGATCGCGCGGGCACCGGTGATCAGGATGACCAGTTCCGCGGTGAGCGCGACGCGTTCGAGCAATCCGGCCGGCAATGCCGTGACGAACTGGGCGGCGCCGAAACCAGCGGCGGTGACCAGGCCCGCGATCGCGCAACCGGTGAGGCGGCGCGCGGTCTTCGCCCAGTGCGGCTGGGCGCTCAGTCGTCGCCCCAGCGACGCGCAGGCCAGCGGCAACGCTCCGAAAAGGACAGCGCCGCCGATCCGGTGAACAGTGCCGTGAAAGGTCGATTCGCCCACTGCCGCGTTTCCCTGGAACACCAGCTCGATCACCAGCGCGACGCCCCACAGTCCGAAAAGGACGATGGTGGTGCGCCCGGCGGGCAACGCCGTGGCCCGGGCGGCCGCGACGAGCAGGACTCCGGCGGCCAGCACGAGGAGCACGGCCAGGGCGAACCAGATCCGGGCGACCCGGTGCAGGGCGTAGTCGCTGACCGGGTCGCGGAACGGGTCGACGGTCGGGTCGAAGGCGAACGACAACGTGCCGATCAGCGAAAGCGCGGCCGTGGTGAGGCCGATCGCCCACCAGGCGAGCCGCTTCGCGGGAGTGGCGCTGACAAGGCTTCCGGTCACCTGCCCCACGGTGGGCGGGCCGGATGAGAAGCTGATGAGAATTTCCCGGGGTTCGGTTAAGAAGCGCTCGGCGGGGTTCGGACTCGGGGCGGAATCGGCCGATTCCGGTGTCGGACAGGAGAATTCGCGGCGGATTCGCCCGGCGCGGCGAGCCTTCGGCGACGTCTGGCCGAGCGGATCCGGCCGGTTCGGACAGGATGCCGCATTCCGCTCAACCGTCGCCCTGCGACCGGATCCGCCCGACTGACCCGGTCACGCGCCCGTGGCCGGGAACGCCAGCTCGAACCGCGCGCCCCCGCCGTCGGCGGATCCGGCGCGGACCGTCCCGCCGTGCTGGCCGACCACCTGCTCCACGATCGCCAACCCCAGCCCGGAGCCCGGCTTCGACCGCGCCGCTTCGGCCCGGTAGAACCGCTCGAACACGTGCGGCAGGTCGACCTCGGCGATGCCCGGTCCCTGGTCCGAGACGACGATCGCCGGGATCTCCGGCAGCACCGCCGCCCGGACCGTCCCGCCCGGCGGGCTCCACTTCGCGGCGTTGTCGAGCACGTTCAGCACCGCCCGCTCCAGCGCCCCGGCCCGGCCCTTCACCTCGGCGCTCGCCAGCGTCACGGCGAACTCCACCTGCGGTGACCGGGCCCGGACCCGGTCCGCGGCGGCGGCGAGCACGTCCGCGAGGTCGACCCGGTCCACCGGTTCCGGCTCCCGCTCGCCAGTGGACAGGTCCACCAGCTCGCCGACCAAAGTGGTGAGTTCGACCGACTGGACATCGAGGTCCGCGAGCAGCCGGGTCCGGTCCTCCGGCGGCAACGCCCGGTCCTGGCCCTCGGCGTGGATCAGCAGCTCGATGTTGTTGCGCAGGCTGGTCAACGGAGTCCGCAGCTCGTGCCCGGCGTCCTGCACGAGCCGCCGCTGCTCGTCGCGCGAAAGGCGGAGCGCGCCGAGCATTTCGTTGAACGCGTCGGCCAGCCGCGCCAGTTCGTCCTTGCCCGCGACGGTGATGCCGGCGGCGAGTTCCTGAGTCCTGGCGACGTCTTCGGCGGCGACCGTCAGCGCGGCGACCGGACGCAGCGCGGTCTTGGCGATCGCGCGCCCGGCCAGCGCCGCACCGGCGACGCCGACCAGCCCGGCCAGCGTCAGCCACCCGCCCAATTCGGCGAGAGTTCCCTCCAGGCCTTCGGAATTGCGCGCGACCAGCACCGCTCCCCCACCGGGCCGCGGCACGCTGCGCACCCGGTAGCGATCCCCGCCGATGCGTTCGACGTCGAAGCCGAGCGCCGCGTCCCCCGCCGCGACGAACCGGGCCTGCGGGCCAGTCGGAAACGGCGGCGCGCCCGCCACGCCGACGCTCGCCCCGTCCGCGTCCACGAACTCCACCGCCATCGCCTCGGCCCGCCCGGAACCTGGACCCGACTTGTCCTGCTGCACCGCACGCAGCGTGGCCAGCGCCTCCGCCGGGTCCGCGGCCTTCGCGGCGACCTGCGCGTAAGTCTGCAACTGGGCGTCGAACTGCTGATACAGATTGGCCCGGGTCAGGAACCACGCGGCCGAGAACGTCGCGACCACCGCGACGGCCATGGCGAGCGCGACCATCGCGGTGAGCCGGGTGCGCAGCGAGCGCTCCCGCCACCGCAGCCGTTTCACAGCGGGTCGTCCCGCAGCACGTAGCCGACCCCGCGCACGGTGTGCAGCAGCCGGGATTCGCCGCCCTCTTCGAGTTTCCGGCGCAGATAGCTGACGTAGACGTCCAAGCCGTTGGACGAACTGCCGAAGTCGTAGCCCCACACCTGGTCGAACATCGCCGTCCGGGTCAGCACGATCCGCGGATGCCGCAGGAACGCCTCCAGCATCGCGAACTCGGTGCGGGTCAGCCGGATCGGCCGGTCGCCCCGGCGAACCTCCCGGGTCTCCGGGTCCAGGACCAGGTCGGCGAAGGAGAGCGCGGCCCCGGCCGGACGCGCCGGGGCGTCGTACTCGACCCGGCGCAGCAGCGCCCGCACCCGGGCCAGCAGTTCCCGCAGCGCGAACGGTTTCACCAGGTAGTCGTCGGCACCCGCGTCGAGACCCGCGACCCGGTCCGTGACGCCCGTGCGCGCGGTCAGCATCAGGATCGGCACGAAGTTGCCCTCGGCACGCAGCACTCGACAGCTGTCCAGACCGTCGAGCACCGGCATCATCACGTCGAGCACGACGCCGTCCGGCTTCTCCGCCCGGATCACGTCGAGTCCTTCCGCCCCGTCCCGCGCGAGCGAAACGGTATAGCCCTCGAAGCGCAGCGTCCGCGACAGCGAATCCCGGACCGCTTCCTCGTCGTCGACCACGACCAGATGCACCGCAGCCTCCTTCCGCCTGGCCCCACTCTCCCGCACGAAAATGAGAACTCAGTGAGAAGTCGCCCGTTCCGGGAGTTCAGTACCAGCCGCGCGCCAGCCGCCAAACCTGTTCCCTCAGATCGGGCCGAAGACAGTGCGCCGCGTTCAGAACGGGTTGGTTGTTTCCGTTTGACCTCCGTCTGGCGGATCGTCGACAGGCGGGTCGCGGAGACAGCGGTGCAGCCAGGCGTCGAGGCCGGCTCGCCAAGGCTTTCCGACATGCCGGGCGTCGGCGCGGATCGCGGTGAGTTCCCAGGTGCATCCGGCCGTGGTGCGAGTGGTTGTGCCGCGAAGGCGTTCTTCGACGTGCCGACGGACAGCGAGCAGTTCCGGACTTGGACTGATCCGCGCGAACGCGCTGACCGTCCGCGTGATGTCGTGGTGCAACTGCTTGCGCGCGTCGCTGGGCGCGGTGGACAGGAGCAGGTAGGGGTCATGGATCCACCAGTCGGCTTCCACCGTCAGCCAGCGGCGTTCTGTTTCCCCGGCGGGCAAAGCAACCCGGAAGCTGTCGGTCTGCAGTCTCCGGTCGATGAGGTAGAAGCGTTCGCCGGAGTTGACGCTCAGCCCGGCAGTGGCCGCGCGGTGGGCGACGACGGCGACGTGCTGGCCCCGCAGCCTGGCGAGAGTGCGCGCGATCGCACTGCTGATGCTGTAGCCGAGGACAGGGCGAGCGTCAGGGCGGAACCTAGGCACCGTGGGCCAGTCCGTTGTCGGCGTGGCCGTTGCTGCTCGGACTGCCGAAGTCGGCGTCGTCGACGGAGTTCAAATGAGTGAGCCGGAGTCCCTGCGGCGGCAGCGGCGGAAGCGCCGCGACGGGAGGATCCTGCAAGCTGATGACGGTGCCGGCGGTGTCGAGGCCAGGCAGGTGGATCCACGCGTCGCCGGTGAAGTCGCCGGTGCTCACGTGGATCGGCGCGCAGCGGGCCGGCGGGACCAGGCCGACGGTGAACGGTTCGACCACCGCCCGCCAGATCGCCTCGGACATCACCAGCGCTGCCCCGAACCGCTCGCCGGTCGGGTCGGCGTGGCACCAGTGCCGCACGACCTCGCCGAACGCGGCGGAATTGAGCAGCCGGGTCAGGGTGATGTACGTGCGGTGATACCGCCGGTCGTCCGCCATCGGCCCCAGGTGCACCGCGACCCGCGCCCGCATCGGGAACCGGTGGTACCGGTTGCGCGACCGCAGCAGGTGGTCGAGGTGGAACACGACCTCCACCAGCCGTCCGGCCTCGTGATCGGGAAAGGCGAGCATCGAGCCGTCGCCGGTCTCGCGCGGGTGCCCGGCCTCGTCCCAGGACAGGCCAGTCGTGGCCAGCGCCTGTGCGAGCAGGGATTCCATCTCGGTTTTCATCGGGTCGAGCAGGTCGTCGCTGGCCCGCGACGAACCCACGATGTCGACCACGATGACCGCCCGCGTGCGCGCGGCGTAGTGACTCGACGTGAACGCGCTCATCGGTGTTCTCCCCCTGCACTGTCATCATTTGGTAACAGGCAGGAGTGTCACGACTACCCGGCATCGAGTTCTGTTCACCGGTGCACAGAACCGCCCATCAGTTGTCGCCGGATGGGTGATCTAGGTCATCTCGGCGAGGGACTGCAACCGGGGGACGTCGATCACGGTCAGCGACCGCCGTCCGGTCGCGATCACGTTCTGGCTCCGCAACTGCTTCAGCGCTTTCGCGAGGGTGCCGCGGGAGACGGGGATGAATGCCGCCTGCTCCTCCTGGGTCAGCGGCGCGTCCACCGACCATCCCCCGTCCCGCTCGCTCGCGCAGACGTCGACCAGGTACAGCAACCGCCGCGCGATCTGGACAGTCATGTCCGGCGTACGGGTGTTGGTGCGTTCCCGCTGCGCGTTCCACAACCGCTCGCTCTGCAGGACACTGATCTGATAGGTGGTTTCCGGATTCTCGTGGAGGAACCGGCGGAACGTCTCCGCGTCGATCCGCCGCAGCGCCACGTCGTCCAGCGCGACCACGTCGGCCATCCGCGGCAGCCGGGTCATCACCGCGGCCTCGCCGTAGATGTCGCCTGGGCCGCCGACGTCCAGAATGACCTGCCGGGCCTCGTGATCGGTCGAGGTCACCTTCACGTGCCCCTGCTCCAGCACGACCACGTCGACGCCTGCCTTGCCCACCGCCAGCACCGGTTCCCGCGGCCGCAGCCGCTGCCGGCTGCCCAAGGACATCAGCCGCGTCTTGTCCCGTTCCGGCAACCGGTTCAGAAAAGACGGCTTCCGCCCGCCCCCTGCTCCCCGCCCCACGCACCCTCCGCTCCACGCGCTCGTCCGAGCACGGAGCCTAAGCGCGGACGATCACCCACGCTCGGCAGCCGGACCGGTGAACACCCGCAGCCGCACGAGTTCGCCGCGCACCCAGCCGGCCAGCCGGTTCAACGGCCCGTCCGCCGGCTCGGCGCGCCACTGCTCCATCAGCACGCCATCGGGACCGTGCCCGGCAGACCACCACAACGCGCTGCGGACCTCCCCCGCGGTCAACGGCACGATCCGCCGTCCCGGCACCGGCCGCACCATGGACTTCACCCCCATCACCGCCGCCACCGCCTCGGCGAACGTGAACTGATGCTCCACCACGACCTCCTGGGCCGCGCCCTCGCCCCGACCGCCCGCAGCCGCGGCAGGGAACATCCCCAGCCGAACCAATTGACCCCGCACCCGCGCCGTCTGGAAACGCCGAACGACGGACTCCGCATCGACCGGCAGCGCCCGCATTCCGCCGGACTGCCGCCCGCGCCCGGCGCGCCTCAGATCCGCGCGCACGCCCCGCACCGACAACTCCCCCACGGCCACGCTGAGCGAGCCGCCATAGGCGGCCGCGTGCGAAGCCAGCACCGCCTCGACCGCCTCGTTCACCGTGAACTGATGACGCACCCACACCGCCACCCGCTCCTGCCCGCCGACCGCCCGTTTCGCAAAACCCACCCGGCCACCACAGCAGATCCGGCATGAGAGTTCCGTCCACCGCCGGACAAAGCCGGGCCTCGGTCCGGTGAATTCGGCAGAAGCGAACTCCGCACCGCCGATTCGCGGGGCGACGGGCTCAGGAGCGCTCACGGGAATACCTGCGCAGTCATGTTGCCGAGGTGGACGTGCGCCCGTCCGGACGGCCACGACGGGGAGGAGAGCGTCATGCGGCTCGAGGAAGCCGGGCTGCTGGAACTCGACGAGGAAGACTCGGGGCGCCGGCGCAAGACGTTCTCGATCACCGAGGCCGGCCGGAAGGCGCTGCGCGGCCGGATGGCCGAGCCGGTCGACGAGCACTTCGAGCTGCGCGACGTGGCGGAGATCAAGCTCTTCTTCAGCGAACTGGCCGGACCGGACGACGTGGCACAGCTCGCGAAGGGGCAGGTCGAGCAGCACGAGCGCCGGATCGCCGAATACGAGGAGATGCGCCGCCGCTTCGGCCGCATCGAGGAGGTCGCCGACCGGATGATCACCCTGGAACTCGGGCTGGGCATGGAATACGCCGCCCTCGAATTCTGGCGCGGCGTGTGCGAGCGCGCCGACCGCGGCGAGTTCGAGACCGGAAAGCAGCCGCTTCGGGACTAGCGTGGCCTGCGTGGGGGACATTCCCCGTCACCGGACGTCCGGTCCTTCCCGCCGAAGCCGGTTTCGCTCCTGGCGTTCCCGTTCGCGACGGCCGTACGTCGCGTTCCGGACGGTCTCTTCGTCTTCCAGGCTCGATCCGAGCGCGCCGGCGACGATGCCGACCGAACTGCACAGCCACACCAGGCTCAAGTACGACCCCGCGCCGACCGGGCGCCCCAGTGCCTGCGCGAAATAGCCGCTGTCGATCAGGACCGCCGCGGCGAGCAGCGCGAGCACGTACAGGATCGCGTACATGCACACCACCCCGATCGCCAGCGTGGTTGCCGTGGAAACGTTGTACAGCAGCGCTTTGCGTTGCTGGGCGGCTTCGGAAGGCCGGTCCCAGAGATGGTTGTGCACCGTCAGCCACACCGTCATGACCAGGACGGCGACCACCGTGATCGCCGCCAGCCGCAGCGGGGACAACGCATCCGCGAGCTTCCAGAACGAGCTGGTGATGATGCCGTAGGCGGCGGTCCCGGCCGCCGCCGCGGTGGCGCCCGCGAGGTGCGGAACGAGCCGCCAGGGGCGGTTGTCCCGCACCATCCCGGCCAGCAGCCGCAGCCGGCCGCGCAGGCCGACCAGCGCCAGGTGCGTCGCGGAGGGGTGGCGTTCACCGGGCAGCCGCCGCGTCGGGGCGAGCGTTTCCCGCAGCCGTGCCAGAGTCGCGCGCCGGCCTCGATCGCCGTCGGTCCCGAGCTGTGGTGACACCAGTTGCCGAACCACGCGGACCAGCAGCGCCCGTGCCCGGCGTCGCACGAGGAGGGCTCCCAGCGCGGGCAGCGAGATCATCGCGACGCCGTGCTCGACGTCGACACCGGCGACGACGGGGTCGGTTCCCGCGCGCCGGGGCAGGTCGGTGACCAGGACCAGCAGATCCCAGCCCCGATCCTGCCGGTGCCGCCGCGACAGCGTGCGCATCGGGATGTCGCCGTCTTCGTCCAGCGGGAGCCGGTCGGCCTCGTGCTCCACCCGCCACCGCGTCCGCCCGTCCACCCGGGCGGCGAAGACTTCGGGGAGCTCGTCGGCGATCGTGGCGATCACCTGCTCCGGCAGCCCTCCGTCGGCCAGCACCCCGACGGCCACCTGGCGCGGCGCGTTCATGTGGTCCCCTCCTTCGTCCGCTCCCCGCCGGTTTCCCCTGCCGGTCCCGGCCAAACCAGGCCGGACCGGACAGCGGATCAGAGCCCGGGGACCGGACGCCGGGACGTCACCACCCCGCGCCGGTGGCGTGCTGTGGTGTTCCCGGCGCGCCCGCGCGAACCCACCCGATCTCCGCGATCACGCCCTGCCCCGTCCAGGTCGGCGTTTCGTCCTCGGCGCAGCGCGGCGACCACCGGGCAAGTCGACGACGATCTCTTGGCAACCCGGAGCTCCGATTCGGCCGGTCCTGAACGATGTCGAGACGCGGCGGGAACCGTGCCCCGGATACGACGCGGAGACAAGAAGAGTATTTGCCCAGCCGTGACGAGGGCTCGCGCTAGGCGAACGAGATCGAACGCAAGGGGCTGGCGCTCTACGGATCCCTCCCGCTGTTCAGCGGTCCCTCGATCTACGGCGTCTCCCAAGGCCTGGCCAACATCGGCGCGACTATTTTCGGCACTCCGCTGCCGGAGACGGTGGGGTGGCAGAAATAGCGCCCGCAGGCGGCGCTGCCCGCGATGTGAGACTCCGGTACGAACCAGAGAGCGGTCCTTAGGCTGCTGACGTGACGACGTTTGACAAGCAAGCTTTGCCGCTGATCGACATCTCGCGCTTCCGCGGCCCCGCCGCCGACCGGGCCGCGTTCTTGGCGGAACTGCGCACCGCCGCGCACGACGTAGGGTTCTTCTACGTGGTGGGGCACGGGGTTTCCGGCGAGCTGACCCGCGGAATCTTCGCGGCGGCCAAGGAGTTCTTCGCATTGCCAGTCGAAGAGCGGCTGGCAATCGAGAACGTCCGGTCACCGCAATTCCGCGGGTACACGCGGACCGGTCACGAGCGCACCGGCGGCGCTCCCGACTGGCGCGAGCAGATCGACATCGGCCCGGAACGCGAGCCGGTAGCCGGTGTGGGTCCCGCCTGGCAGCGGCTGATCGGTCCGAACCAGTGGCCGGAAACCCTTCCCGTGCTGCGGAAAACGGCCCTCGCGTGGCAGGCGGAGGCATTGCGCGTCAGCCGGGAAGTGCTCCGCGCGCTCGCCGCCGCGCTGGGCCAGGACGAAGAGTACTTCGACGCCTGGTTCGACGAAGAAGCGAACACGCACCTGAAGATCGTGCGGTACCCGGGGCGGCAGGCGGCGGAACAGGACCAAGGCGTCGGCGCGCACAAGGACTACGGCTATCTCGCGCTGCTGCACCAGGACGAGATCGGCGGCCTGCAGGTTCAGGCGTCCGACGGCAGCTGGATCGACGCCACCCCGGTCCCGGGCAGCTTCGTCGTCAACATCGGCGAGATGCTGGAGATCGCGACCCAGGGCTACCTGACCGCGACACGGCACCGCGTGGTCAGCCCGCCCGCCGGGACCGAGCGGCTCTCCGTGCCGTTCTTTCTCGGGCCGCGGCTCGACGCAGTCGTGGAACCGCTCGCGCTGCCGCCGGACCTGGCGGCGGAAGCCAAGGGGGTCAGCCAGGATCCGGACAACCCGCTGCACGCGGCGTTCGGCGAGAACGCGCTGATCGGCTGGCTGCGCTCGCACCCGAAGGTCGCGCAACGCTGGTGGAGCGACGTGCTCGCGGATCGCGAAGGATGAGCAAGCCCGGCCTGATCCTGCTCGGCGGGCTTCCCGGCACCGGCAAGTCGACCGTCGCCGCCCCGGTGGCCCGCGCGCTTCGCGCGGCGTATCTGCGCATCGACCGGATCGAACAGGCCCTGGCGGACTCGGGGGAACTTCCGGAACGCCCCCGCGCGGCCGGATATCTGATCGGATACGCGTTGGCCCGCGACCAGCTCGACCTCGGCGTCACCGTGGTCGCCGAATGCGTGAATCCCCTGAAAATCACCCGCGACGCCTGGAAAAACGCGGGCGACCGGCACGGAGCGTGGACCCTCGAAGTCGAACTCGTCTGCTCCCGGCCCGCCGAACACCGCGACCGCGTGGAAAACCGGACTGTCGACATCCCCGGGCTCGAGCTTCCCACCTGGCAGCAGGTCGTCGACCGCGAGTACGAGACCTGGGATCGCGATCGCTTGGTCATCGACACTGCCGTGACGAGCGCGACGGAAGCTGCCGAACTCGTTCTGCGGCACGCACGCGCGCTGTCCAGCTGACGGGAACATGCTTTCGCCGGAGTGAAAACCACCCTGGGCGGCAACGCAAACTCGGCGCAAACGCGCAAAAAGCCGCCCCTTCTGACGAAACACGACAAGCCATAGCTTCGGAGTGTCCCCCTCACCCCGAAGGAGCAGAAATGCGCGCAGCCAGATCCGCCGGAGTCGCCGTCGCCGCGGTGGCCGCCGTCGTCGTCACCGGTGTCACTTCCGCTCAGGCCGCGGAAGGCGTGGTACTCGGCACGACCTACGCCAACCGGATCGACGACAGCTACATCGTCGTCTTCAAAGACGGTGCGGCCACCACGAACAGCGCCGAACTCGCCAGTCGCTACCGCGGCACGGTAAGCCGGATTTATCACCAGAACCTCGCCGGTTTCTCGGTTCGCCTGGACGAAAAACACGCCAAACGACTCGCCGCCGACAAGGCGGTCGCGTTCGTCGAGCAGGACAAGCGGGTGCACACCGAAGAAGTGCAGCAAAACCCGCCTTCCTGGGGACTCGACCGGATCGACCAGAAAAACCTTCCGCTGGACCACAAGTACACCTACTCCACGACCGCGTCGAACGTGAACGTCTACGTGCTCGACACCGGAATTCGCGCCACCCACGAGGATTTCGGCGATCGGGTGCACCAAGGCTACGACTTCGTCGACGACGACACCGACGCCGACGACGAATACGGGCACGGCACGCACGTGGCCGCGACCATCGCCGGCTCGCAGTACGGCGTCGCGAAGGGCGCGCAGCTGTACCCGGTGCGCGTCCTCGGATCCGACGGCGGCGGAACGACGTCCGGGGTGATCGCCGGGGTCGACTGGATCACCGCCAACGCCAGGAAACCCGCTGTCGCCAACGCCAGTCTCGGCGGCGGAGTCTCGACCGCGCTCGACACCGCGGTCCGCAAATCGATCAGCTCCGGCGTCACCTGGACCGTCGCCGCGGGCAACTCCCACGCCGACGTCTCGACCACGTCGCCGGCCCGGGTGGCCGAAGCGATCACCGTCGCGGCCGCGGACAAGACCGACACCCGCGCGTCCTTCTCCAACTACGGAGCCGGAGTCGACCTGTTCGCGCCCGGAGTCGGCATCACCTCGGCGTGGAACACCGACGACACCGCCGCCTACACCGGCAACGGCACGTCGTTCGCCGCTCCGCACGCCGCCGGCGCCGCCGCGCTCTATCTCGCCGGGCACCCCGCGGCGACCGCGGCCCAGGTCTCCCAGGCGCTGATCGCCGACTCGACCCCGGGCCTGGTCGCGAACCCGGGCAAGGACACCCCGAACCGGACTCTGCGCGTCAAGCCCTGACGCCGCCCCCGGAAAACGGCGGGGTCCCGGCATTCACGCCGGGACCCCGCCATTACTGTGCTGCCAGCGGATCCCGACTCGGCCCGCCGCGTCCGCCTCGGCCACGTGCACGATCCCGGCCGAATCGGGCACGAGGTCCCGGCTCGTCCCGCTTTCGCGGAGTCGGACGCACCGGGCGGGCAGCACCGAAAATCTGGCTTCCAGAAGGTAATCCCGGACTTTGCGATCGAAGATCCGGACGAAACTCCGCACCGGCGGCCGAGCCGGGAACACCGCGCGGTACTCGACGACCACCGACTCCCCCGCCGCCGGCACGGAGTCCAAAACGAGTTCCGCGGTCAACTGGCTCCGCTCAAGATCGTGTTCGACAGTGCCCACCCGGCAATTCCGGTCCGCGACGACCTTCGGAAGCACACCCGGCACGAGTTCCCAGCACACCGGAAACCGTTCCGCCCCAGCAGTCCTGGCACGCAGCACGAGCCGCGCACGCACCTCCGACAGCCCGCCGTGCTCGTCGATGTCGGCCTGATCGTGCAGGCTCACCGCTGCCAGCCGCACCGGGCGCCCGTGGACCGGCTGACGACTCCGGGGCCGTGCCGGGCCGAGCAGCGTCCGGAGCGAACCGGGCGGCAGTTCGAGCACCTGCTCCAGCCCGGACAGCACGCGCAGCGATTCGACTCGCACCGGCCTCCTCCGTCCCGACTGCCACAGGCTCAGCGTCGGCACGCTCACCGCCAAGCCTTGCCGCGCAAGGCGGTGCCGGACCCGGTCCAAGGACAGCCCGCTGTCTTCGATTGCAGCGCGCAGAGCCAGCGGGAACGGCCCGTGCGCGAGCAAGCGCTCGAGATCGGCCGAACGTTCGGCGGCGCCGCGCATGAGCCCCCCTCGGGTCGGATGGTCACGGAAAACGTCTCAGTGACAGCACATCCGGCCGTCCGCCGCCGTCCCTCGCGTGAGCTTCCAACTCGGTGCCATACGCCGAAATTACGAAGAGAACTCGTGAAGTGTCAACGGTGCCCGGATCGTGAGCCGGCCCCGGGCACCGGCGAAATTCCGGCCGCGGTCCGATCCACGCGGCCCGGCTCGCGGCGGGCGTTCGGGGCACACCGTTCCATCTGCCGGACGTGTTTCGCCGAGTCGCCGCCCTGTCCGAAAATGCACGGTATGACGACGCACGCGCAACGGCGCCCGGATCCGGAGTTTCTCGACGTGCACATCCGGATCGCTCTGCCCGGCGGGTCCGGTCAAGCCCACTTCGTCGCGAAAAAGCTGGAAGCCACGCTAGGAGAGGTCGTGCGCACCGAAGCCGCCGCTGCCTCCCGGCGATTCACCGCCCCGAGCGCGAAATCCCGCCTCGTCTTGGTCCCGGACCCGGTCCTGCACATCGAAACCGGCGCCCGCCGCGCGACCCTGCTCGGCACCGCCCTCCCGCTGACGCGGCTCGAATTCGACCTGCTGCACTTTCTGTGCACCCATCCCGACCACGTCTACACCCGGAACGCGCTGAAAGAAGCCCTGTGGCCGAGCCAAGCGGGAAACGACCGCACCGTGGACGTCCACGTCCGCAGACTGCGAGCCAGGCTGAACCCGCATCTGCAGCCGATCACCACGGTCCGGGGAATCGGTTACCGGTTCGAAGGGTCGGCTCCCGTCGCCGTGGCTTGAGCCGGACGCCGCCCGGTCTCTCGCGGTCCGGCAATCGTCCGTCCACAAGAGACTCGGGCGGCGCTGGGCGCACAGCCAAGCTTCCGGCTCCGCGGTTCCGGTCAGGAACCGTTGCCGGGCGAGAGATTTCCTGTTTCGAGAACGCCGCGCACACCGACCGCCTGCCGTCACGTCCGCGTTGACGGTGCCACCGCATCGTGCAAGATCGTGCGGCGGCGGAGCGCTTCCGCGATCTCTGTGCGGCCGGTACGCACGGCCTGCGCGTTTTGCGCGAACCCGCCAACCCGTATTCCCCCTACTGCACCGCGCTCGTTCCCGTCTGCCGCGCGATCGACGGCAGTCCCCGCCTGCGACGGCTGACCACGGACCCCGCCACCACCTTCCCCTCAGCGGCAACCCGCTCCAGGACGGTGGCGGCCGAACGTCTCGAGAGAGGTCGCCGAGCCGCCCCACACCGCCGGGACGACCGATCATCCTCCGACGACGAACTCCGTCGCCTCACCCACAAGCCGATGACGCACCCGCGCCGCGGCATCCTCGACGGCCATGCCCACGACCTCGCGAGCGCCAGCGACGGTTACCACTGCCACATCGCGATGAACCTCGACGCAACGAGACCGGCCGGCCGCACAACAAACCCGGTGACAACTAGCGCGCACAAGTGACAGATAGAGCGTTGTCACCGCAGTGCGCGCGACCTGGGAGCTGTGGCGTGGTTGTGCGGCATAGTTGTCGCCTTTTGTGCGCCGTATCTGTCACCACGTTGACGTAGTGCGGCGAACGGGGAAGTCAGCGTCATGGCAAGACGGCTAGTCGTCGCCGGCGCTGACGAGGCCGTGTGCGGCCGCCGGGAAGGTCGGGCGAGAGTCGACGTCTGGCAACGCCGCGGTGCGGTGTCCGGGTCGCGTCATTCGGCCGCGTGCGGTCGCGGGGTGGCGGGTGAGTCGATGCGGTAGCCGATTCCTGGGGTCGTCGTGATGATGGGCGGGTTGCCGAGTTTGCGCCGAAGCCTGCCGATCGTGACCGTGACGGTGTTGGTGAAGGGGTCGGCGTTCTCGTCCCAAACCTGTTCGAGCAGGGTCTCGGCGCTCAGGAAGCCGGGGCTCGCGCGCAGCAGCGTTTCGAGGACTGCGAACTCCTTCACCGAGAGGCTGAGTTGTCGTCCGTCGCGTATAGCGGTGCGGCGTACCGGGTCCAGCTCGATCCCGGCTGTGCGCAGGGTTCTGGGGCGTGCGTGCGGCTTGCGCCGGGCGAGTGCCTGGATGCGCAGGATCAACTCGGGGAAGTGGAAGGGCTTGGCGAGGTAGTCGTCGGCGCCCAGGGTCAGCCCGCTGACCCGGTCGCCGGGGGCGCTCGCCGCGGTCAGCATCAGCACCATCGGCCGGTCCGCCCGTTCGGTGATCATCTGGCACAGCGTGTCGCCGTGGAGGCCGGGCAGGTCTCGGTCCAGGACGACGACGTCGTGCGCGGCGAGGTCGAGTTTGGCGGCGGCGGTCAGTCCGTCGTGGGCGAGGTCGACGGCCATTCCTTGGTCGCGGAGTCCCTCGGCGACGACCTCGGCGAGGGCGTGGTCGTCTTCGACGACGAGGATCCTCATGCCGGGACCGGCGTCTTCGCGACGGGCAGGGTGATCGTCACGCGCAGGCCGCCTTCGGGGCGGGCGAGCAGATCGAGGCTGCCGCCGTGGGCGGCGGCGACGGCGGCCACAATGGACAGTCCGAGTCCGGAGGAGCCGGTGCGTTCCTCGCCCAGCCGTTCAAAGGGCTGTGCCAGCCTGCTGACCTCTTGCTGGTCGAGGACCCGCCCGCCGGTCTCGACGGCCAGCACGGTCCCCTCCTCGGTCGCGGAGCCGGTGATCTCGATCCAGCCACCGTGCTCGTTGTGCGTGACGGCGTTGTCGACCACGTTGTCCACCAGCCGCGCGAGCAGGGCCGGGCTGCCCTGGGCCGTCGCTGCCGCGGGCAGGTCCACCGCCACGGTCAAGCCTTTCTCGTGAGCGTCGGCGGACCGTTCGCACAGCGCGGCGCCGACGAGTTCGCCGAGATCGACCTGGGCGGCGTCGGCCAGCGCGCCGTGTTGCGCTCTGGCCAGCACGAGGAACCCGTCGAGCAGGTGATCGACCCGATCCAGCTGGGGACGCAGCCGGTCCGTGAGCGCGATCGTCGAGCCGGCCGTGCGGGGCTTGGCGACCGCGACGTCCAGCGACGCCCTCATCGTCGCCAGGGGCGTGCGCAGTTCGTGGGAGGCGTTGGCGACGAAGCGGCGTTGCGCGGCGAACGATGCTTCAAGACGTTCAAGCAGCCCGTCGATGGTGTCGGCGAGGTCCTTCACCTCGTCGGCCGGACCGGTGACGGCCAGTCGCCGGTCCAGGCTGTCGGCGGAGATGCGTCGCGTGGCGCTGGTGATCAGCCGCAACGGCCGCAGCACGCGCCGCGCCAGGAGACTGCCGAGCAGCAGCGAGACGACCGCCATCACGATCAGCGCCACCAGCGAACCGGCCGCGAGTTGACGAGCCTGGTGGGAGTGCACCGCGTCCAGCTGGCCGGTCAGCTCCCGGATGAGCTCTCGCGACTCGGCGAGGCTGCCCTGCACGGGAAGAGCCCCGCCGGGGGCGACGCTGCTCACGCTGCCGCCGGACAGGAAAAAGGTCAGGACCAGCAGCACGACGCCGGAGAGGAGGAAACCGGTGGCGTACAAGACGGTGAACCGCGCGCCGACGGTTCCGCTGCGTATCCTGATCACGCCTCCAGCATGCCCTGGCCGGCCTAACAACGGCATGACAACGCCGGTTCCAGCCGTGTTACGCCCCCGTCCGTAGAACCGACGGCATGTCGACCACCGAACTCCTCCGGCGGGAATGGACCGCCTTCCGCCGCCCGGCCCGCCTGATCGCCCTGATCGCCGCGGCCCTCGCCGTCATCGCGCTCGGCCTGCTGGGCGCGGCCCGCAACAGCTCGTCCTGCGACGGCCCGTGCCCAGCCGTTCCCGTCGCCGAGGACGGCTCTGTCGTCAGCGACAGCTTCTGGTTTCTCCACCGGAACCTGGGCCGCGAGGGAAGGATCACGGTCCGGCTGACCGCGATGACCGGGACCATCACCTATCCTCCGCCGAACCACGACCGGATCGTGTCCGGGCTGGTGCCGTGGGCGAAGACCGGGATCATCGTCAAAGACGGCCTGCGGCAAGGCTCGCAGTACGCCGCGCTCATGATGACCGGCAGCCACGGCATGCGCTTCCAGCACGACTACAAGCACGATGTCGCCGGTCGCGCGGGCGGTGTCCCGGAACTGTTTCCGCGCTGGCTGCGCCTGACCCGCTCAGGCGACACCATCACCGGCTCCGAGTCCGCCGACGGCGCAGAGTGGGACACCGTCGCGACGGCAACCCTCGACGGACTGCCGGACACCGTGCAGGTCGGCCTCTTCGCCACCTCGCCCGGTGACCTCACCCTCCGCAAGACCGCGCTCGGCGGAGCGACCGAGGAAGTCCGGTTCACCCAAGCTGCCGGTACTTTCGACCACGTTTCTGTCGAAGGCGGCGGCACCAGCGGCTGGGCCAGCGAGCCGGTGGGCGAGATGAACCGCACCGACTGGGAGAAGAAGCACAACGCGTCGGGCGCGGTCGAGAAGGACGGTGTCATCACCGTCAGCGGCACCGGCGACATCGGACCGCTCGGCGAGGCGGGCGCACTGAGCGCCGAGAAGACCCTGACCGGTCTGCTGGTCGCGCTGATCATCGTGCTTGTCGCCGCAGCCCGCTACGGCGCCCGCACGGCTCGCGAGGAAGCTTCCCGACGGGTTGTCGCCGCCCGCGCGGCCGTTGTCGGGACGGCCGCCGCCACCACCGGGCTGGTCGCCGTCGGCGTGGTCGTCCCGGTGGGCATGGCGATCCTGAAAAGCAACGGCATCCCGGTGCAGCCGGCGTCGGCCCTGGCCGTCGTCGGATTGACTACCGGCCTCGCGGCAGTGCTCGCGCTGAGCGCGGTCCTTTCCTACGGCCTCGGCGTGTGGTTGCGCCGCGGCTGGGCCGCGATCCTCATCGGACTGTCGTTGGTCGCCCTGCCCTACGCCATCGCAACACTCCCCCTGCTGCCGGACACGGTCTCCGAATGGCTGCTGCGGCTCACCCCCGCCGCCGCCTTCGCCGTCCAGCAGACGCTCGTGGAGTACCCGCAGGCGACCGCGCACTACGCACCCTCGGCCGGATACTTCCCGCTCGCCGGATGGGCAGGTCTCGCCTTGCTCTGCGGGTACACGATCGCCGCGATGCGCATGGCCGCAGGCCGCAAACCAGCCCCGGGCACCGGCTGGCGGTAACGGAGGGAGCCACGGCGAAACGCCCCGCGCTGTCTGGACCACAGAAGAATCGTGCCGTCCGGGGCATCGCGGGCGACCCGCCGCAGAAGAACGAGACACCAGCACCGAGACGCTCCGCCGTCGCCGCAGCACCGCCTCGCGGATCGACCGGCCCCCGCAAACGACACTGCGCATTCCCGACCTTCGCCACAACACTCACCCGCAACGACCGCCTGCCCCTTCCGACTCACGACCCGCCTCGACAGAGCGAAACCGGCGAGCCCTGCACGCTCGCGGTGACAACTACCTCCTCACAAGCGACAGATAAAGCTCACAGTCACACTGGCTGTGACCGTGCGCTTTAGTTGTCACTGGCGCGGCGCGCAGCGTGGGAACCACTGCTCGGTTGTGCGGGGTGGTTGTCACCTGTTGTGCGCCGTGTCTGTCACCACCATGAAGGACTGCTGCGCAAGGAAATCCGATGCCGTTGTCAAGCCCGTCGGCTCCAGGGCGACAGTCAGGCGGCCCCGTCGGCCGTACGGGATGCAGTGGCGGGGAAAAGTCGCTCGACGGCGGCGACGATGGCCGCTCGCCGGGCGGCCAGGAAGGCGTCGCGGTCGGTTCCGGCTCCGGCGGGGATGTCGGGCTGATCGGCCCAGGCCATGGCGATCTGGCTGACGATGACCAGAATGTCCATCGGGTCCCAGCTGGGGTCGAGCACGCCGGTCTCCTGCGCGGTGCGCAGCTGCTCGATCTTGCGGGCGGACTTCGTCCTCGACGTGATCCGCGACGCCGCGAATTCCCTGCAGCAGTAACAGCTCAGCGACGGCCGGGAAGAATTACCCGGCAGAATCGGCTTTTCGGCCGCCAACTGCCGTCTGCGGCTGGCCGGGGGCGAGGGCTCGGCGTGAGCAGCACCGACAAAAACGCCCTCGTCGCCCCGGCGATCGAAAAGCCGACCCCGTTCTGCCGCGCACACCTCAACACCTGACGTGCGGGAACGCCCCCGAGCAGGCCGGTTGTCACACTCCGATGGACTGGTATTCGGCGTACGCGCCCAGCCCGGCCGCACCGTATTCCCGGCCGATCCCGCTCGCCTTGAACCCGCCGAACGGCGCCGCCATGTCCCGCGGCGCCCCGTTCACCGTGAAATTGCCGGTCCGGACACGGCGCGCCACCGCGAGCCCGTGTTCCGGGTCGGTCGTCCACACGCCGCCGTCCAGGCCGTACACCGAGTCGTTCGCCAGGGCGACCGCGTCGTCCTCGGTGTCGAACGGGATGACGGCCAGCACCGGTCCGAAGATCTCCTCCCGGGCGATCTTCATCGAGTTGGCGACGTCGGCGAACAGCGTCGGCCGCACGTAGAAACCCTTCTCCAGCCCCGGCGAATCCGGCGCGCCCGGGCCGCCCAGCACCACTCGCGCGCCTTCGGCGATCCCGGCTTCGATGTAGGACTGGACGCGCTGCTGCTGCAGCTCCTTGACCATCGGGCCGATCCACGTCCCGGCATCGGCGGGATCGCCCACCGGCAGCTCCGCCATCATCGCGGCAATCGCGTCGACCACCTCGCCGTAGCGGCTGCGCGGCGCGAGAATCCTGCTGTGCGCGACGCACGCCTCGCCATTGTTCCCCAAGGACAGCAGCTTCAGCCCCGCCGCCACTTCCGCCGGATCGGCGTCCGGCAGCACGATCGAGGCGGATTTGCCGCCCAGTTCCAAGCTGACCCGTTTCAGCTGCTCCCCCGCGATCGCCGCGATCCGGCGACCGGCGGCGGTCGAGCCGGTGAACGCGATCTTGTCCACCCCGGGATGCGAGACCAGGTATTCGCTGACCTCCCGGTCCGCGGGCAGCACGCTCACCACTCCCTCGGGAAAGCCCGCCGCGGCAAGGATTTCCGCCAGCACCAGGCTGTCGACCGCGGTCTCCGGAGACGGCTTCAGCACGACCGTGCAGCCGGCCAGCAGCGCCGGGACGATCTTGACCAGCGCCGACTGCTGCGGCGCGTTCCAGGGCACGACCGCCGCAACCACGCCCACCGGCGCGCGGCGCACCACGGTGCGGTGCCCGCCCTGCCCCGGCAGCGAGGTCTCCCAGTCGTACTCGGCGGCGATATCGGCGAACTCGTCGATCCTGTCCTTCAAAGTGCGCTGCAGCCAGGTGGTGAACCAGCTCGCCGAGCCGTTCTCCGAGGTGATCAGCGCGGCCAGGTCGTCCGCGCGGGCGGCGTGCAGTTCGTTGAACCGGCGCACCACGCGAATGCGGTCCTCGACCGCCATCCGCGGCCAGGGCCCGCGGTCGAACGCCTCGCGCGCGGCGGCCACCGCGCGGTCGACGTCCGTGACGCCCGCCTCGGGAACAACACCCACCGGCGACTGATCGTGCGGCGAACGGACCGGCAAAACCCGATCGGTCGCCGGGTTCGTCCAGACGCCGCCGACCAGCAGCTTGTCGTAGGTGATCACAACACCCTCCAAGTTAACAGAACTGAGTTCTCTTAACTTCCAAGATAACAGAATCAGATTCTCTTATCTAGGCCGGCGCTATCCTGGCCGCTGCACGCCGAGGCGAGAGGACGGCATGAGCGAAACGCACGGGTTCATCCGAGCCCGCAGCCCGGAAAACCGGGAGCTGCGGAAACAGTCCATCCTGGACGCCGCCGGAGAACTGCTCGGCCGCGTCCAGGTCGCCGATCTCACCCTGCGCGACATCGGCAAGCAGGCCGGCATCGCGACCTCGAACGTGTTGCGGTACTTCGAGAACCGCGAGGCCGTCCTGCTCGAGCTGTTCAACCGCGAGTACACGTCCTGGCTCGACGCGCTGCCCGGCGAGCTGGGCTCCGGCTCGGACATACGCGCGTTCGCCGACGCCTACGCCGCCTCGCTCGCGTCTCGGCCGGTGCTCTGCGAACTCGCCAGCGTGCTGGCGAGCGTGCTCGAACGGACAGTCAGCGTCGAAACTGTGCGCGCCTACAAACGCGGTGCCCTGGCGAACAACGATCGGCTCGCCGGGACGATCCGCGACCGCCTGCCCGCGCTCACGCCCGCCGCCGCGCACGAATTGGCGTCCGCCACCATCGTGTCCATCGCCGGGATCTGGCCGCTGGCCCATCCCGGCCCGGCCGTCATCGCCGCGACCGAGGATCCTGATCTGCTCGCCGCGCACGTCGATTTCCCCGCCCGGTTCAGCCGGATGTTCGAACTGCTCGCTACCGCGCTGACCTGTCCGTAGTCCACGGCAGCACCTTGCCGAACCGGACCAGCTCCCCGTAGTGCGCCGGATCGACCGGACCCAGTGCCAGGTCCGCCAGCGGAACCGCCGCCTGCGCTGGGCTCGGCGCGGTGCTCACGTCCCACCACAGTCCCGACGTCGGCGTGTTGATCATCCCCGGGCAGACCGCGGCCAGGAGGATGCCGCGCCGGCGGTCCTCGGCCCGGCGCGCGGACGCCAGCGCGCGGACCGCGGCGACCTGGGCGATCTTCGACGGGATGTTGACGAACCCGGGCCACGCACCGGCGCGGGCGCTGCCGTCCCGGACCGCGTCTCGCCACGCTGCCACCTGCTCGTCCACAGCGTCCAAAGAGGACAGCTCAGCGAACCGGTCGTGCAGGACCGGGGCCAGGTGATGCAAGGTGCCGAGACTGCTGGCCACCACGATGAGCCGTCCGTCGTCGCGCAGCAGCGGGGCGAACGCGCGCAGGACCCTGGTCGTGCCGAAGTTGTTCACCTGAGTGTAGGCGTCGACGATCGCGCGCGGGTCGTCGTCAGGGCCGACTCGCATCACGGCGTTGTTGAATACGATGTCGACGCCGCCGTGCCGCTCCCGGAGCAGTTCGGCGAACCGTGCCGCCGCGTCGGGGACCGCGACGTCGAAGACTTCGCCGCGCACTCGCGCGCCGCCGGCGGGCAGTGTTTCGACGGCCTGCTGGACGCGGGTGGAGTCGCGGCCGGTGAGGTAGACGGTGTCTTCGGGGTTCATCCGCTGCGCGAGGCTTTCGACCAGCGCCAGGCCGAGTCCTTGGGTCGCACCGGTAATCACTGCGATCTTCATGCTCCCGCCACCAGTTTCTCGGAGTACGTCCACAGCCGTTCCGCACTGTCGGGGTCCAGGGCGTAGCGCGCCACGCCGTGCAGCTGCGGGGCCTCGCCGCGCCGGTCGATCGTCGGGGTTTCGTTGCAGTCCACGAAATACCGGCCGCCGACGCCGTCGAGCAACGGCGACGTCGCGAGCAGCACCGACGTGGCAGCGCCCTGCTGAGGCGTCTTCATCAGCTCCGGCCCGACCGTCCCGCTGCCGCGTCCGCCGGTGTGTCGCTGGAGATTCGTGAGGATCGCCCCGGGCATCAGCGCGTTCGCGGTGATGCCGTCGCCCGCCCATCGCCGGGTCGCCTCGACGGCGAACAGCACATTCGCGGTCTTCGACTGCCCATAGGCCAGCCACGGATCGTAGGCGCGGAACGCGAAGTGCACATCGTCGATGACGACCGGCGAGAGCTGATGCCCGCTGGAGCTGACCACCACGACGCGCGCGCCCTCGGCCGCGAGCGAGCGATGCAGACCGGTGGCCAACGCGAAGTGGCCCAAGTGGTTCGTGGCGAATTGCCACTCCCAGCCCTCCGCAGTGCGCCGCTCGGGGCAAGCCATCACGCCCGCGTTCGCGACGAGCAAGTGCAGCGGTCCTTCCCAAGCCGCGACGAACGCCGCCACCGAGGCCTGGTCCGTCAGATCCAGCGGCGCGACACGCACCGCGGCGCGGCCCGTCGTCTCGATGACGTCCTTCGCGGCCCGCTCGCCCGCAGCGGTGTCACGGACGGCCAGAACAACCTCCGCACCGGCCGAAACCAAGGCGCGCGCCGTCTCGACGCCCAGCCCGGAAGAACCGCCGGTCACGATCGCGCGGCGGCCGGAAAGATCAATGCCCGCAACGACTTCGGCAGCAGTGCTGGCGAAGCCGAACGGTGTGTGAATCAACGTCATGCCCACCACGCTAAGCCGCTTTTGGTTATGCAGGCAGCGAAATATCCTCAACCATGGTATGCGTGACTGTCATGGCCTTCACCGATGCTTCGCTGGTCGCTCTCCGAGTATTCCGCGAGGTCGCCGAACGGGGCACGCTCACCGCGGCGGCGTCCGCTCTCGGCTACACCCAGTCCGCGGTCTCCCGGCAGATCGCCGCGCTCGAACGGGCCGCGGGCGCGCCGCTGCTCGAACGGCGGCACGACGGCGTCCGGCTGACCCCGGCGGGCCGGATCGTGCTGCGCCGCGCCGCCGACGTCGTCGACCAGATCGACGCCACCGCGCGGGAACTCGCCGGCCTGCCCGAGGAATCCGGCCACGTCCGGCTGGGCTGGTTCGCCACCGCCGGAGCCGTCATCGTCCCCCGCGCGCTGGCGCTGCTGCGCGAAACGCACCCGGCGATCACCGTGACCTCCCGCGAAGGCAGCAGCCCGGCGCTGGTGCGCGCCTTGCGAGCGGGCACGATCGACCTCGCCGTGCTCGCGTCCGCTCCCCCGTACCGTTCGCTGGACACCGAAACCCCGCCGCTGCGAGTGCAAGTGCTCACCGAACGCAGTCTGTGCGTCGCGGTGCCGGAGAACCATCCGCTCGCGCACGGCGACTACATCGACGTCGCGGAACTGCACGGCCAGCGCTGGATCGCCGGCGCCGCGCAAGAACTCCAGATGGGAGCCTGGCCGGGACTCGCCGAACGACCGGTGATCGCGCACACTGCCCGCGACTGGCTGGCGAAACTCCACCTCGTCGCGGCCGGCTGCGGCATCACCACAGTGCCGCGCATGCTCGCCCCGACCGTCCCGCCCGGCGTCCGCGTCCTCCCCGTCCGAGGCGGACCGTCGGAGAACCGGCGGGTCGTGCTCGCCCGGCTCCCCCAGCCGATGCCAGAACCCGTCGCCCGCGTGGCCGAAGCGATCCGCGAAGCGACTCTGGCAACCGACGCTCGCTGAACCGCCGCGTGCGCACGGCGGAGCCCTCAGGCAGCGAGGAGGGAGAGAATCTCCGCAGTGGTCCCGGTTTCGCCGAGCCGGGGGAAGATCTTCGCGACCGAGTTGTCGTGCATCGAGACGTCCAGGTCGGTCATGGCGTCGACCGGCAGGGTCACGTGGAATCCGTGCTCGTGGGCCTGCCGCGCGGTCGACTCGACGCCGATCGCGGTGGAGATCCCGCACACGACGACCTGGGTGACGCCGAGTTCGCGGAGGTGCTCGGCCAGGCCGGTGCCGTGGAACGCGCCCCAGGTGTGTTTGGTGACGGTCTTGTCGCCGGGCTGCTGGCCGAGGTCCGGCAGCAGTTCCTGCCAGCCGTCGGGAAGGTCTGCGACCCCGAAACCGTGTTCGGTGCGGCCCGGGGCGCCTCCGGCGACGTTGACGAGCACGACGGGGAGCTGTTTGGCGCGGAACGCGTCGGCCAGCTTGACGGCATTGGCCAGGACGCCGTCGAACGGGTGCACGGTCGGCATGGCGGTGGCCGCGGACTGGAGATCGACGACCACGAGCGCGGTGACGGGGTCGATAGTGGTGACGGGCATGGTTTTCTCCTTGGTTGACAGGAAAGTCAGCGCCGCAGGGTGCGGTCGCCGAGAGTGAGGGCGGCGAGGACGAGGCTGGCGGCCGTCATGATCCAGGCGATCAAATGGACGCCGCCGTCGGTGACGTCGTGCTGGAAGACCAGGCCGGTGACTGCGCTGGCGCCGATGGAACCGACGTAGCCGAAGGTGCGCAGCAAGCCGGACGCGGTGCCGAGCTGCTCCGCGGGCGCGTGCTCGGCGAGCGCGATCTGGTTGCCCGCGGTGGAAAAGCCGATGGCGAGCCCGAAGACCAGGGTCAGGGCGACCACCAGGCCGATCCACGCGGTGGCGGTGAGCAGCAGGACGCCGGCCGAGCCGAGCAGGCAGGCGGCCGCGGCGGCGAGCACCGGTCCGCGGACGAGGCCGCGCCGGGAAAGCGGCGCGATGAGCAGACCCGAGACCAGGGTCATCGGCAGCAGGAGCAGCCCGGCCGCGGATTCGCTGAAGCCGCGGACGCTTTCGACCCACTCGGTGATGCCGTACAGCACGACGTACACGCACAACTGGGTCAAGCCGAAGCGCAGATAAGTGTTGGCGAGCCCGGGCTTGGCGGCAAGGAGCCGCACGTCCACGAACGGGGCCCGCGCCCGCAGTTCCCACCACACCAGCACCGCCCACAGCACGGCCGACAACACGAGCAGCCACCAGCGCGCGGAAGGCAGGCCGAACAGGAACACCAGCAGGGACAGCATCGCCCCGACGAACAGGACGATGCCGCACAGGTCCAGCTTCGAGGCGATTTCCCGCGCGGTCAGCCGATGCTCGCGCCGGGGATCAGGTGCGATCCACCCGGCCGCGGCGACGAGCGCGAGGACGGCGACCGGCACGTTGACGAAGAAGACGGCCCGCCAGGTCAGCGCGTTCACCAGGACGCCTCCGAGCGGAAGCCCCAGCGACGCGGTCGCGATCCCCGCGATCATCAGCCCGCCGAGGACGCCCCCCGGAGGCTTGTCCATCCCGGCGTCCCGCGCGCGGCGCTGGATCAGCAGCATCGCGGTCGGGTAGGCGCAGGAGGTGCCCAGTCCCAGCACCACCCGGCTCAGGACCAGCATCCACAGGTTCTGCGCGAACCCGCCGAACAAGCCGCCGGCGAGCACCAGCACGATGCCGGACACGAACACCCGCCGGGGCCCGAACACCTCGGCGGCCTTGCCCGCGGCGGGCTGGCCGATCGCGCTCGCCAGGTAGAGGGCCGCGACCAGCGCCGCGGTCTGCCCGATCGGGATCCCCACGTCGCGGGCGATCGGCAGAAGCGCAGTCGCGATCAGGGAACTGTTGACCGGATTGAGAGCCGAACCGAGGAACAGCGGCGCGGTGAACCGCCAGGAGAACGGATTGCCGCCCCTGCCCGGCCGGGCAGGGGAACACACTTCGGTCGAGGACACGGCAACCTTCTTCACGTGCGACTGGGCGCGACGAGCAGCCCCGCGTGCCGGGCACGGGAGCGACTGCGGGGTCAGGTCAGAAGCGCTGGGAAAGTCTTTCCAGCAACGGAGCAGCGGCCGCCAGGACAGCGACCTCGGCATCGGTGAACGACTCGCCGAGCGCGGCCGCCATGCGATCGGATATCGCATCGCGACTGGAATGCAGGACGTCGCTGCCCTTCGCGGTGACGGTCAGCAGCGACCGTCGCCGGTCTTCGGGATCCGGGGCCCGTGCCACCAGCCCGTGGTTCTCCAGCGACGCGACGGTCGCCCCCATCGACTGCGGGGTGATCTGCTGCGCCCGGGCGAGATCGGCGATCGCGATCGGAGCGGCCCGATCGATCTGTGCCAGCACGGACAGCTCCGGTGTCGTCAACTCCCCCTGCGCGGCGGCCTCGCGCGTGCGCCGCTTGAACGACCCCAGGGCCAGCCGCAGCGCGACAGCGGTCGAGCGGTTCACGGCGTCACGAGCTTCCATAATAAGAAGCCTAACCTTCGCAGTTTAAGTTGACAAGCTTAGCCTTCCTATTTCTCAGCCGCCCATATGGGCGTTCTCGTTGACAGATGAGCGACGTCGTTCTTTCATGCTCCGCACGAGGCGCATCGCCTCGCACCCTTGGACCGACGCCCTCAAGGAGGAGGAGTGGACATCTCAGTCCGTTCGGCGGCACTGCCCGCAGGGAATCCCGGCCCCTCTCGGCAGCACGGGAGCGGCGGCCGGTTCGTGTGGTTCGTCGTCGGCATCGCGGCGCTGGGCGGGCTGCTTTTCGGGTACGACACCGGGATCATCTCGGCCGCGCTGCTCTACATCGGCGACGAGTTCCGGCTCGGTTCCTTCGGCAAGGAGATCGTCACCAGCGCGATCCTGATCGGCGGCATCGCCGGGGCGCTCGGCAGCGGGCCGGTGTCCGACCGGATCGGGCGCAGGCCCACCGTGCTCGGGGTGGCGGTCGTGTTCGTCGCGGGCGCGGTGGGTTCCGCCCTGGCCCCGGATCCGGCGGCGCTCGTCGCCACGCGGTTCGTGCTCGGGCTCGCGGTCGGCGCGGTCACCCAGATCCTTCCGGTGTACATCGCCGAGGTCGCGCCCGCGGCCCGGCGCGGGTCGCTGGTGGTGCTGTTCCAGCTGATGATCGCGGGCGGCGAACTGGTGTCCTATCTGATCGGCTACACCCTGCAAGGGCAGTGGCGATGGATGTTCGCCCTCGCCGTCGTCCCGGCGGCCGTGCTGTTCGCCGGAATGCTCCGGCTGCCGGAAAGCCCGCGCTGGCTCGTGCTGCGGGGCCGTGCGGAACAAGCGCGCGGCGTGCTGGCCCGCATCCGCGGCGACCGCGGTCTCGCGGCGGCGGAGGTCGCCGCGATCGCCGGGGTGAACAACGAAGAACGGGGCAGCTGGGCCGATCTGCGGCAGCGCTGGGTCCGGCCCGCGCTCGTCGCCGCGATCGGTGTTTCCGTGCTCTGCCAGCTGACCGGGATCAACGCGGTGATCTACTACGCGCCGACCATTCTGTCCCAGTCCGGCTTCGGCACGTCCGCGTCGATCCTCGCGACCATCGGCGTCGGCGTGGTGCTGACCGGGATGACAGTCGCCGGCACGTTCATGGTCGACCGGGTCGGCAGGCGCAAACTGCTGCTGTTGTTCATCCCCGCCTCGATCGTCGCGCTGGCGGTGCTGGGCGCGGCGTTCCTCGGCGGCACTCCGACCGGCGCGGCTCGCTGGGTGGTGGTGATCTCCATGCTGGCTTACATCGCCTTCAACGGCGGCAGCCTTTCCGTGGTGATCTGGCTGCTGAATTCCGAAGTCATCCCGCTTTCGGTGCGCGGCAAGGGAACCGGGATCGCGTCGGTGTCCATGTGGGTCTCCGACCTGCTGGTCAGCCTGACCACGCTGACGCTCATCGGAGCCATCGGGGCGTCCGGCACATTCTGGCTCTACGGCGGAATTTCGGTGTTCGCCTTCGTTTTCGTCCTGCGCCGCGTACCGGAAACCAAGGGGCGCACGCTGGAGGAGATCGAAACGTCCCTCCACAAGGGAACGTTCCTCCCGACGGCCAGCCGCACCGCATGAGCGACGACACCGCCGGAAACCTCGCCTGACTGGAGAACCTGTGCCCCTTCAGCCCGACGCTCCTCCCGACGCCGACCTGGCTTTGCGGGAAATCGGCGACGCGGTGCGCAGCGTCGCCCCCGCCGATCTCGAGGCCGTTGTCGCCGAACTCCTGCACGCACGCCGCGTCGTCTGCTACGGCGTCGGACGTGAAGGCCTGGTCACCCGCGGCCTGGCGATGCGGTTGTTCCACGCCGGGCTCGACGCGCACCACGTCGGGGAAATGACCTGCCCCGCGGTCGGTCCCGGAGATCTGGCCGTGCTTTCCTGCGGGCCGGGGCGGTTGTCCACGGTCGCAGCCCTCGCCGCCGTGGCCCGCGACGCAGGGGCGCGTGTCCTCTGCGTCACCGCGCAGCCCGAGCTGCCTCCGGCCGACCAGGCCGACCGCGTGTTGTGCGTCAAGGCTCAGACGATGGCCGACGACCACGCGTCGGCCGCAGTGCTGCCGATGGGCAGTGCTTACGAGATCGCGCTGTTCGTGCTAGTCGACCTGATCACCAATGACGTCCGCCGCCGTCGTGCGGAATCGCTCGGGCAGCTCCGCTCCCGCCACACGAACCTGGAGTGACATCCGCCGTTGCGGACCGGCAGGAGGCCCCCGGTCCGCAACGGCGCGCGATCACCGCTTCGTTATTGGAGATTGGCGTGCCGGGCGCTCATCACGGCGTACGCCTGCGGATCGTCGGCGGTCAGCCCGAGAATCACCGCGTCCAGCAGCAACAACGCGCTCTGCTCGAAGAGGGAACCGCCGAATTGCCCGGTGCCCGCGGCCGGGACCTCGATCACCGCGTCGGCCAGGCCGGACAACGTGCTGCCGCCGTTGGCGGTGACGACCAGCAGCCGGGCTCCGAGTCCGGCGGCGAGCCTGGCGAAATGCAGGGTCACCGGAGTTTCGCCGGAACCGGAGAGCACCACCATGCCGTCGCCGGGGGCGATCGAAGGCGCGGTGGCCTCCCCGACCGCGTGCGCGTCGAAACCGACGTGCATCAACCGCATCGCGGCCATCTGCGCCACCAGACCCGATCGGCCCTGCCCGGCGCAGAACCACCGGCGTTCCCGGTCGGCGAACATCGTTGCCGCAACGGTCATCTGCTCGGCGGAAACCGCCGAGAGCACCGAAGCGACCTCGTCCCGGACGGCGATCCAGGCACCTGTCTCGCCGGTCGCCGATTCAGCCACTGCTGTTCCCTCCTTGCTCGCAAACTGTGTCTTCACCGCCGCACCAGCACTGTGCGCTGGCAAAACCGGTCACAGCCGCACCACCGCTTTGAGCGAGCCGGGAGTCAGGTCGGCGTTCAGGGCGTCCTCCGCGCGGTCGAGGTCGAACACGCCGGTCACCAGCGAAGCCAGGTCCGCCTGCCCGCTCGCGACGAGCTGCGCGGCGACCGGCCAGGTGCCGGTGTAGCGGAACACGCCGGTGACGTTCAGCTCGCGGTTCTGGATGACCGGGATCGGCAGCGGGATTTCGTCCGCGCCCATGCCGACGAGCACCACGCTGCCCGCCCCGCGGACCGCGGTGATCCCCGATTTCACCGCCGGGGTCGCTCCCGAACAGTCGATGAACGCGTCCACGCCCAGGTCCGCGACGGAATCCGCCAGCGGGTCGAGGGTCGTCGTGGCGCCGAACCGCTCCGCCATCGCGCGCCGCTCCGCGACCGGGTCGGTCACGATCACCTCGGCCGCGCCGTACGCTTTCGCCGCCTGCGCGGCGATCACGCCGATCGGGCCGGCACCGGCGATCAGCACCCGCGAACCGGGTACCACACCCGCTTTGCGGCTCGCCCAGATGCCGACCGACAGCGGTTCCAGCAGAGCTGCCACGTCGTCGGACACCGCGTCCGGCACCCGATGCGCGAACGGATCCTGGATCGTCACGTACTCCTGAAAGGCTCCGTCGACCGGCGGGGTCGCGTAGAACTCCATGTGCGGGCACAGGTTGTAGCGCCCGGCGGTGCACTGGGCGCACACCCGGCAGGGCCGCTGCGGCTCGATCGCGACCCGCTGCCCGATCCGCGCCTCCGGCACGTCCGCCCCGACGGCGACGACCCGGCCGGACACCTCGTGCCCGAGCACCAGCGGTTCGTCGACGACGAAATCGCCGATCCTGCCTTCCCGGTAGTAGTGCACGTCCGAACCGCACACGCCCACCGACGCGACCTGGACCAGCACCTCGTCCGCGGCCGGGACCGGCACCGGGCGCTCGTCGATCCGCAGTTGTTCCTTCCCGACCAGTACGGCCGCCCGCATGGTGCGCGGAATGCTCATCGTTCCTCCTCGGTGAATGGCGCCGGCGCGGCGAACAGCCGCCTGCCGACCACGACGTAAGCGACGCCCGCGGCCAGCACGGCGTCGAGGTTGTGCTCGCCCACTCCGCCGTCCACCCCGACCGGCAGCGCGGTCGCGGCACGGCGGGCCTTGCCGAGCAGGGCCGGGTCCGATTCGCCCCGGGTGCCCGGCGCGATCAGCATCACCAGCAGTCCGTCCACTTCGGACAGGGCGTCGGCGCACGCGGACAACGACGTCTCCGGAGCGACCGCGAGCCACGGCACGGCACCGGCGGCGCGGACGCGCGCGGCCACGGCCGCCGGGTCGGACACGCCTTCGAACGGGAAGGTCACCCGTGCCACCCCTGGGCGGCAGACCGCGTCGAGCCGGTCCATGGCGCCGCCGTTGAGCAGGTGGACATCGAGCGGGCCGGCGCCGTGCTCGGCGAGATCGCGGACGAGGTCCGCCCCGGCCGGATCGTCGTCGAAAACGTCGACGTGGACCCAGATCCCGCGCGCTGAAAGGAAACGCGCCGCCGCCCGGCGCTCCCCGGGCGGCACCGCGTACAGGCTGCCGCTCAACGCGGAACCAGCGGTGCGGGACACCCGATCGGCCAGTGCCGTGTTGAACGGCACCCGGACCAAGCGAGGTTCGGCCGTCATCGGCGGGCCTGCCCGTCGAAGCCGTCCCACTCCGCCACGATCCGGTACCGCGCCAGCAGTTCTTCGCGCAGTTCGGCGGTACCAGCGCGCGGGGCGGCGACGATTTCGGTCTCCGGAGCCCACTTTTGCCTGACCTCGCGCACGCTGCCGCCCGTGAGCACAGCAGCGGCCTGGACCGCCGCGCCCCGGGCAGTGGCTTCGTCCGCGTCCTCGGGATCCGCAACCGCGACCTCGCGCCCGGTCAGGTCCGCGAGCAGCTGCCGGTACGCCGCCGACCGCGCCCCGCCGCCGGTCAGCAGCACCCGGCCGGAAGTCCCGACACCGGCGTCGTTCATCCGCGTCTCGCCCCGGACGAGGCCCAGCAGGACCCCGTCGTACGCGGCGCGGGCCAGTTCCTCGCGCGTCGTACCCGAAGTGAGCCCGGCCAGCATCCCGCTCGCTCCCGGCCGGTCCGGTTTTCGCTCCCCGTCGAGGAACGCCGCCAGCACCGGCGAGCGCAGCGGATCCGCGGACTGCGCGAGCCGGGCCAGCTCCGCGTGGTCCACGCCGAGGATCCCGGCGGCCCAATCGGTCACCCGGGCGGCGTTCAACGTGGACACCAGCGGCAGGTATCCGCCCGCGCAGTCGGCGACCCCGTCGACCGTCCCCGAGGGGTCGAACACCGGATCCGGCGCCGTCGTGAACACCACACCGGACGTCGCGACGGTGTACACGGCGTCGCCGGGTTCGACCGCGAGGCCGAGCGCGGCGGCATGCTGGTCGCCGCCGCCGGGGCCGACCACGACGCCTGGCGGCAAGCCGAGCGCCGCCGCGGCCGACGCAGTGAGTTCGCCTGCCGCGTCGTCCGGGCCCAGCACCCGCGGCAGCATCGGCGCCCAGTCCCGGCCCGGGTCCACCAGCTCGAGGTACTCGTCCAGATAGCGGTCCTGCGCAGCGCTCCAGTACCCCGTGCCGGACGCTTCCGAACGGTCGGTCTCGTGCCGTCCGCACAGCCGCAAGGTCAGCCAGTCGTGCGGCAGGCAGATCCGGTCCAGCCGGGCGAATCCGTCCGGTTCGTGCTCGGCGAACCACGCGAGCTTGCCGAGCGTGAACGCGGCGGTCGGCAACGATCCGACCGCCTGAATCCATTCCCGCGCCCCGATTTCGGCGCGCAACCGCCTCAGCTGCGGCGCGCTGGTGGTGTCGTTCCACAGCTTCGCCGGGCGGATCGCTTCCCCGGCGTCGTCCACCGCGACGAGACCGTGGCATTGCGCCGCGACCGAGATCGCCGCGATGTCGGCCGTGCTGATTCCGGCGGTCTCGACCGCGGCGTGCAGAGCGGAGCCGAGGGCCTGCCACCATTCCTCCGGCCGCTGCTCGCTGCACGGCGCGAACGCCGGCGAGTGCGGAGCCGAACCCCTCCCGAGCAACCGTCCGCTCTCCAGTTCGCGCAGCTCGACCTTGCACGACTGCGTCGAACTGTCCGCTCCGGCGACGACTCGCACGGTCAGCTCCTTTCCTCCGGCGACGGAAACGATTAACAGGATTTGTAGACGTAAGGGGCGACGTCCGGCGAATCGACGTTCTCCTTGGTGATCGCCTTCAGCCCGGTGACCGTCTTCGGAGCCGCCTGCTCGTGCTTGCCCAGCGCGACCGCCGCGTCGACCCCGCGCACGCCCATGTCGAACGGGTTCTGCGAAATGATCGCGTCGATGTCGCCGGATTTGAGGGCTTGGACCTGGCTCGGCTGCGCGTCGAAAGCGACGATCTTCACCCCGGCCCGCGCGTTCGCGTTCCGCACGCCGATCGGCGCGCCGTCACCGGTGAAGTTGTCGACCGCGAACACGCCCTTGAGGTCCGGATTGGCGGCCAGCAGCGACGACACCTTGGACGCGGTCTCCTGCGCGGAGTGGTCCGCATACTGTGTTTGCAGCACCTGGATCTGCGGGTGTTTCTGTTTCATCCGCTCGACGAATCCCTGCACCCGCTGGTCGTCCGTGCTGCTGCCCGGCGGCTCGCTCAGCGCGACGACCTTGCCCTTGCCGCCGATCTGCTGCGCCATCGTGTCCGCGCCAAGCGCCCCGCCCGCGACATTGTCGCTGCTGATCTGGCTCGAGAGGTCCGCGGTGTTGTCGAGCTGAGTGTCGACGGTGATCAGGTTTATCCCCGCCGCTTTCGCCTCGTGCAGCGGCGAATACATCGCGACCCGGTCGGTCGGCGCGATCAGGATCGCCTGCGGCTGATGCGCGATCACCGAGGACAGCACCGGTTGCTGCGCCGCGGCGTCGAAAGTGGACGGTGCCGCGTAGCTGTAGCCGACGCCCTGCTTTTTCGCCTCGGTCTTCGCTCCGCAGTCGATGGCGGAGTAGAAGGGACTGTTGTTGACGCCGCCGACCAGCGCGACGTTCTTCACCGGCTGGGAGTTCGGGCCGCTGGCCACCGAGTCAGCGCTGTTGCTGCAGCCGGCCAGGCTGAGCAGCGCGACGGCCGCGACGGGCAGGAACGGGCTGCGGAGAATGCGGTTCATGATGGCTGTCTTCCTTGACAGGCCCGGGAATCGGGCGGGGAGGGGGATTCGCTAACGCCGGTTCTGGGCGCCGCGGCGCACCTGGTCGACGTAGACCGCGGCCACGAGCACCGCGCCGACCGCGAAGGTCTGCCAGAACGGCTGGACGCCGACGATGACGAACCCGGCCGACAGCGTGACCGGGACGAGAATGCCGATCACGGTGCCGAACATGGTCGCGATGCCGCCGAAGAGGCTCGTCCCGCCGAGCACCGCACCCGCGATCGTGGTGAGGTTGTCCGCGGTGTGCCCGCCGATCGTGGTGGTGGAGAACTGGGCGAGACTCATCATCCCGGCGACGCCGGCCAGCGCCCCGGTGAGCGTGTAGACCGCCACCAGGTGCTTCCGGACAGCCAGGCCGGACCGCACCGCGCCTTCGGGGTTGGACCCGATCGCCTTGGTGTGCACGCCGAATCCGGTCTGCCACATCACCAGGCCCGCCACCGCGGCCACCACCAAGCCGATCACCACCAGCAGCGGGATCCCGGCGACGTTCTCGTAGCCGACGTCGTGGCTGAGGACCTGCGGCACCGAACGGATGTCCAGCCCGTTGCTGACGATCTGGGCCGCGCCCAAGGCCATGCCCAGCGTGCCCAGCGTCGCGATCAGCGGCGGCACCCGCAGCACCGCGACGATCAGCCCGTTGACCAACCCCCAGAACGCCGTCGCGAGGACGCACACCGCGGTGCCCGCCAGCACCGCGCCCCAGCCCGCGCTCGCCCCGCCCAGCGCGTCCATCGTCTTCGCCGAGACGACCGTGCCGAATACCAGCACCGAGCCGACCGACAGGTCGATGCCGCCGGTGGCGAGCACGAACGTCTGCCCGATCGCCATCACCCCGACCACCGACGCGGCGAGCGCGATGCTGCGGAAGTTGTACGCGCCGAGGAACGCCTCAGGCCGCATCAGCGAGAAGACCGCCACCAGCACGAACAGGATCGCGACCATGCCCATGCTCGGCCGGCCCAGCAGCCGGCGGGCCAGCGACGGGACCCGCGCACCGCCTGCGTCCCCGGTGACCCGGGCGATCGTGGCCTCCACCGAGCTGTCGTTCTTGACCGTCATGATGCCTTCGCCTCCGCCGGAGTTCCGCTGGTCATGGCCTGCACGAGGTCGGGCACCTCCGCCTCGCCGCGCGCGAACGACGCGACCCGCTGCCCCAGGCGCAGCACCTGGATCGAGTCCGCCACCGACAGCACGTCGGGCATGTTGTGGCTGATCAGGATCACCGCGATGCCCTGGTCGGCGACCCGCCGGATCAGCTCCAGGACGCTGCGCGTCTGCGCGACGCCGAGCGCCGCGGTCGGCTCGTCCATCATCACCAGGTGCCGGGCCCACATCGCGGCCCGCGCGATCGCGACGCTCTGCTGCTGCCCGCCGGACAACGCCGCCACCGGCGCGCCCTGGTCCTTGATCCGCACGTCGAGGCCGCGGAACGTCTCCTCGGCCCGGGCCCGCATCGCCCGCCGGTCGACCAGCCGCAGCGGCGCCAGCGGCCCGCCGCGGAAGATCTCCCGGCCCATGAACACGTTCTCGTACGGAGTCAGGTCGGTCGCCAGGGCGAGGTCCTGGTAGACCGTCTCGATCCCGTGCTCTCGCAGATCCGCCGGAGAACTGAGCCGGACCGGCTTGCCGTCGATCCGCAACTCGCCCTCGTCCGGGACATACACCCCGGACAGGACCTTCACCAGCGAACTCTTCCCGGCTCCGTTGTCCCCGATCAACGCGGTGACCTCGCCGGCCTTGGCCTCGAAGTCCACCCCGCGCAGCGCTTCGACGTGGCCGAACGCCTTCCGGATTCCTCGCGCCTGCACGACGTACTGGGCAGCGGTGTCCACTCCTCCTCCTTCGTTGGGGGCTGGATGTGACGGACAGCAGACCCCGAGTTCGCCCATCTGGCCATTGAGCCGCCCATCTGAGCACTCGAACTCTGTGTCAGGTATGACAGCTCTCTCGCGCCCGTCTGTCAAAGGGTGCGCCCATATGGGCACGCGCGCGCTACAGTGGGCGGCACCGCAGCAGCAGGAGGAGGAACCCATGGGCCCGGCCGAACTCGTCCAGGCGACCGCGATCGCGCGGCAGTACTACCTCGAAGGCATGGCGAAGACCGACATCGCCGCCCAGCACGGGATCTCCCGCTACAAGGTCGCGCGCATCCTCGACGCGTGCGTCGCCGAGGGCATCGTCCGCATCGAAATCACCGGCAGCGCCGCGGTCGACACCGAACTCTCCGAACGGCTGCGCCGCCACTACCGGCTCAAGCACGCCCTCGTCGTCTCCGGGCCGTTCCCGGACGGCGAGGGACTGCGCGACGCGCTCGGCCGCGCGGCCGCCGACCTGCTCGCCGAGACCCTCACCGAAGACGACGTGCTCGGGGTCGCCTGGGGACGGACGCTGGACGCGATGGCCCGCCAGGTCAAGGATCTGCCCCCGTGCCGTCTCGTGCAGATGACCGGCATCGCCGGAGCCGTCCAGGCCAGTTCGGTGGACCTGATCCGCCAGCTGACGTCGGTCACCCGCGGCCCGCACCACCCCATCTACGCGCCGCTCATGGTGTCCGACCGGCACACCGGCGAAGCACTGCGCCGGCAAGCGGGCATCCACGCGGCAGTCTCCCGGTGGCCCGACATCACCGTCGCCGTCGTCGCGGCCGGCGGCTGGTCATCGCACGGCTCGCAGGTCTACGACGTGCTCACCGACGACGACCGCGAAGAACTCGCGAACCTCGACGTCGCCAGCGAAATGTGCTCGATCTTCTTCGACCGCGACGGACGTCCGGTGCCGACCACACTCGCCGAACGCACCATGGCCATCCCCCACTCACAGCTCGGACGCATCCCGGAGGTCATCGCGGTCGCCGGCGGAACCGAGAAAACCGAAGCGCTCCAATCAGTTCTGCGAGGCAGCACTGTCACGTCCGTGGTCACCGACGCCGCGGTGGCGACGGAACTGCTTGCCCGCGAGCCGGAAACCGAGCACGAACGCCGGTAGGTCCCGACACCGACGACGTGTTCCAGACGCCAGCCGTTCCCGGCCATGTGCTCCGTTCGTCTGTTCAGGACGCGAGTTCGATGGCGACCTGTCTCCTCAGGTGCGCGGGGCGAAACCGGCCGGACGGTCCAGGACAACGCGTTGCCCGAAGGTCGTTGCTCAGGCCCCGGATTTCCGATCGCCGACCCGAGCGGAATCCGGCACCTCTGTCGCGGCCCAAGAGGCGAGCAGCGTCATCGCGTCCGCGGACGGGCTGCCGGGTTCCGGGCTGTAGACCGTGAGCACCAGGCCCGGGTCGGCGGGAATCGGCATCGTCTCGTAGCCGACCGTGATGTCGCCGACGACCGGGTGGTGGAAGGTTTTCGTCCCGGTGTAGTGCAGGCGGACGTTGTGTTTCGCCCAGCGCACCCGGAATTCCTCGCTGCGAGTGGACAACTCCCCCACCAGGTCGGAGATCGACCGGTCGTAAGGGTCGCGGCCGGCGTCGGTGCGCAGCAGGTTGACCGCGCTGTCGGCCATGACGTCCCACTCCGGATAGAACTCGCGGGCACGCGGGTCGAGGAAGCAAAACCGCACGAAATTGACCGGCTGCGCGGGATCGGGGTGCAGCGGATCTGGGTACAGCGGAGAGTAGAACGCGTAGGACAGCTTGTTGCCACAGACGAAGTCGTGGCGCGCGTTGCGCACGAAGGCAGGCACGGTCATGGCGTCGAGCATCCGCTGCAGCATCGGACGCGTGCTCTTCGTGCGGCGCGGGCACGCGCGTTGCGGGCTCATGGTCGCGTGCCGGTGCAAGTCGAACAGGTGCGAGCGTTCCGCCTCGTCGAGCTGCAGCGCGCGGGCGATGGCGTCGAGCACGTTCTCCGAGACCGTGTTGACCTTCCCGCGCTCGATCTGGGTGTAGTAGTCGACCGACAGTCCGGCCAGCGTGGCGACCTCCTGCCTGCGCAGCCCGGGAACACGGCGTTTCGAGGCGTCGTAAACCGGCAGCCCGACCTGGTCAGGCTTCACCTTCGCGCGCCGCGAGACCAGGAACTCGCCGATCTCCGCGTGGTTCTCCTTGCCCATTCCGGCGACGCTACGACACGCGTCCCGCTCCTGCCAGGTGCCGCTCTGAGGGGTGCCGGCAGCACCCCTCAGACCTTCGCCTCCCACCCGGGTCTCCCGGGCGATTTCCTGGGAACCGGACATCGAGAACCTGGGCACACGCCACTCGGAAGGACGACGACGGTGAGCACGACTCGGCGGGCCGGCACCCGGACGCCAGCACTGGTCTACGTGATCGCGGCGGGCATTTTCCTGATGGGGACCACCGAGTTCATGATCGCGGGCCTGCTGCCGCAAGCAGCCGCGGACCTGGGGGTGGACGTCGCCCGGGCCGGGCTGCTGGTGTCCGCCTTCGCGGCGGGAATGATCGTCGGACCGCCGGTGATGGCCCTGGCCACGCTGCGGCTGCCCCAGCGAGCCACCTTGGCGGCGGCGCTGGTGGTGTTCTCGGCCGGGCACGTCGTCGCGGCGGTGAGCGACTCTTTCGCGGTCGTGACCGTCTCCCGCGTCGTCACCGCACTGGCGACCGGAACGTTCTGGGCAGTCGGCGCGGTCGTGGCCACGACCGTCGCCGGGCCGGGAGCGCGCACCCGCGCGCTGTCGGTGATGTCAGGCGGGCTGAGCCTCGCGGTGATCGCCGGGGTGCCGCTCGGCACGTTCGTCGGCCAGTTCACCGGCTGGCGCGGCCCGTTCTGGCTGCTGGCCGGACTCGCCCTGCTGGCTATGATGCCGCTGCTCCGCTTCATGCCCGCCACACTCGGCACGCACGCCGCCAGCGGGTCGGTTCGCCAGGAGCTGTCGACGCTGCGGCCGTGGCGGCTCTGGATCGTGCTCGGTGCGATCATGCTCGCCCAAGCCGGTTTTCTCGGCGCGTACAGCTACCTCAGCCCGCTGCTGACCGTCCGGGCGGGCATCCCGTCCGCGTGGGTTCCCTTGGTGCTGGTCGGATTCGGGATCGGCGCGCTCGGCGGCACCGCTCTCGGCGGCCGGCTCGGCGAACACCGTCCGCTCACGACAATCGCCGGTGCATTCGCCCTCACCTCGATCGCGTTGATCACCCTCGCGTTGACCGCCAGCCACTCCACGGTCGTGGTCGCGCTGGTCGTCCTGCTCGGTGCGTCCGGGATCGGCGCGAACCCGGTGCTGATCGCGCAGACGCTGCGTCGCGCGGGCAACGGTTCGACGCTGGCCTCGTCGCTGGCCACCGCCGCGTTCAACCTCGGCACTGCCATCGGCACCGCGCTGGCCGGAGAAACGCTGTCGACCTCGTGGGGCCTGATCGGGCCGGCCGCGCTCGGCGCAGTGCTCACCGGATCCGCGCTGCTGCCGACCGCCCTGCTCGCCGCGACCTCACGGCGGCGCACGACCACCGCGCCGGACGGCAACGCAGCCCCTGAACACGCCCAGGTCTGAGCTAGCTCCGGCGGTACAGGTGCACCGCGCAAAGACACCTCTCCGCCCGGCAACTGCACGTCGTGCGACACCCCGACACAGCCGACCTGCCCGCCCGGCCACGTCGATCGGACCGCCCGCATCGTCGACTCCTGCGTCCCACCGCCTCGACCACGCTGGGCACCCCGAGCCTGCCGGTCAGGTCTTTGACCCGCGAACCGCCTTCGTCGCCGCGTTCTGCGCCGACCTCCCGCACCTGCCGATCCGCGTGCCAGCCCGGCCAACTGCTCACCGGGCGCGCTGGTTGTTGTTATTTGTCACGGTAAACGGGGAACACGCTGGAGTCGCCGTAGTCTCGTTCGTCCAGGTTCCGCAGGGTGTCCATGTCCGCGTCGGAGATGACGAAGTCGACCTGCGCGTTCGAGCGCATGTGGTCGGGGTTCGCGGTTTTCGGCAGTGACACGGTGCCGAGCTGGAGCGTGTAGCGGATGCACAGCTGCGGGACCGAGACTCCGTACCGCTCGGCGACCGCCGCGACGGCGGGGTTGTTCAGGATCTCGCCGTGCGCGATGGGCGAATACGCCTCGACGAGGATGTCCTTGCTTTGGCAGTAGTCGATCAGCTCGGCGGGTGTGTTTCCGGCGTGCACCAGGATCTGGTTGACGTGCGGGGCGACGGTGCCGTTCCGGAGGATGTTGTCCAGGTCGGCTTGCTGGAAGTTGGAGACGCCGATCGTGCGGATCTTCCCTGCCTGATGCGCCTTTTCGAGTGCCCGCCACGCGGCGAGGTTGCCCTCGGCGTAGTCGCCGCCGCGGAAGTCGTTCCACGGTTGCGGAGAATGGATGAGCATGAGGTCGAGGCTGCCGATGTCCATTGTGGACAGCGACTCGTCGATCGCGGCCGCGGCCTGGTCGTAGTCCTTGATCTCCGCGGCGAGCTTGGTCGAGACGAACAGTTCCTCGCGGGGAAGACCGCTGGTGCGGATTCCTTCGCCGACGCCGTGTTCGTTGCCGTAGGCCTGCGCGGTGTCGATGTTGCGGTACCCGATCCCGACCGCGGCGCGCACCGCTTCGGCCGCCTCGTCGTCGTCGATGAACCAGGTGCCCAGGCCGAGTTTGGGGATCTCGACGCCGCCGGCCAGTGTGAAGGTCTCGTTCAGGATGCTCATGCGTTGTCTCCGTTCTTGGGCAGCGTGCGGTATTCCTCGTCGGTGACCGGCTCGAGCCATTCGTTGCTGACGTCCTCGCCCGGGGTGATGAAGGCGACGTGGGAGAACCAGGAGTCGGCCTTCGCGCCGTGCCAGTGCTTGGTTCCGGCCGGGACGCGGATCACGCTGCCCGGCTCCATGCTGATGGGAGCGTCGCCCTCGGCCTGGTACCAGCCGCTGCCTGCCGTGCACAGCAGGACCTGCTCGCCTCCGCCTCCGGTGCCGTGGTGGATGTGCCAGTTGTTGCGGCAGCCGGGTTCGAAGGAGATGTTGTTGACCGGGACGCTCCCCGAGGTGAGCGGGGCGTTGTAGCTCTGGCCGGTGAAGTACAGCGCGTAGGCGTCGTTCTTCTCGCCGAGCGGGAAAATCTGGTCGAAGTCGTTCGCGGGCATTGCTGGTCCTCAGTCCTCGTTCTCGATGATGTTCTTCAGCACTGTGGTCGCTCCCATGCCGTTCGGCCACCCGGAGTAGAAGGCGAGGTGAAGCAGGGCTTCCTTCAGCTCGTCGTCGGCGACGCCGTTGCGCCGGGCGTACGCGAGGTGGAACTGCAGCTGGTCCGTTTTCCCGAGTGCGGTCAGCGCGGAGATCGTGATCAGGCTGCGGTCGCGTTTGGACAGTCCGTCGCGCTCCCACACTTCGTCGAAGAGGACTTTGTCGGTGTAGTGCACCATTCCGGGCGCGAAGTCGCCGAAGGCGTTCTGTCCGCCAGTCCAGCCGGTGCTCTGGTTGTCAATCATGAGCGGGTTCCTTTCGATCGTAGGGTCAGTGCGCGGGGTCGAGGCGCAGGGTGGCGGCCACGGCCTGGTGGCCTGAGACGCGGACGGCCTCGGCGGCGAGCAAGGTGGCGCGGCGGTACCAGGCTCCGGCCGTTCCGCGGTAGGAGCGGACGGAGAGCGGCCCGCCGACGGCGACGACCCAGATCGGCACGAACGGCCGCAGGGTGCCGTCCGGGCGACGAGTGCTGATCCCGATTTCCTCGGCGTCGCCGAGCCGGGGCAGTCTGTCACCGGGCCAGTCCGGTTTGTTCATGAGGTTTCCTTCACAGTAGGGAGAAACAGGGCGAGGACCGCGGCCGCGGCCAGGACGGCGGCGGCGATCCACAGGCTCGTGTGCGCGCCGTGGACAAACGCTTCCGGCCGGGCCAGGAGCCCGCCGAACACGGCGACCGCCAGCGCACCCCCGACCTGCCGGCTGGTGTTGAACACCCCGGACGCGATTCCGGCTCGCTCGTGCGGCACGGCGTCCAGCAGCACCGCGGTCGCGGGCGGGGACACGGTCGGTCCGCCGAGGCCGACCAGAACCATCAGCACGGCGAACGCCCACAGCGGCGCGGAGGCGGGCAGCACAGCGACGGCGGCCAGCCCGGCGGCCATCAGCACCAGCCCGGCCACGATCAGGGTCTTGCGACCGAACCGCTCGGCCAGCCGCGCGGAGAACGGGGTCAGGACCAGCCCGATCAGCATCATCGGCAGGAACACCGTCCCCGCGCCCAGCGCGGTCAGGCCCCGCACCTGCTGCAGGAACAGACTCACCACGAACGGCAGCCCGTAGTAGCCGACCATGAACGCGAACCCGCTGACCACGGTGATCACCACGGTCCGGGAACGAAACAGGCCCGGCGGCACCATCGGGTGCGCCACCCGCCGCTGCGCGAGCACGAACCCGGCCCCGCCCAGGACGGCCGCCGCCAGCGCCGCTACCACGACCGGGTCGCCGAAGCCGCGGGCTCCCGCCTCGATCACCCCGAACGTGAGGGCCACCATCGCGACCGCGGCAGCGGCCTGGCCCGGCACGTCGAACGGCACCGCCCGCGGCGCCGAACGCCGGGCCCGGGCCAGCAGCACCAGCGCGACCGCGCCCACCGGGACGTTGAGGAAGAAGATCAGCCGCCAGTCCACCTGGGTCAGCGCCCCGCCCAGCACCGGCCCGCAGGACGAGGCGACCGCGCCGCCCATCGCCCACACCGCCACGGCCCGGCCGCGAGCCCGAGCCTCGGGGTAGGCCTCGCGCAGCAGCGCCATCGACGCCGGCATGACCGCCGCAGCGGCCGCGCCCTGCACGAACCGGGCGGCGACCAGCGTCCCCAGGCCCGGCGCGAACCCGCACGCGACCGACGCCAGCACGAACGCCCCCAGACCCAAACCGAAGGCCCGCCGGGCTCCCAGACGGTCCGACCACGACCCGGCGGTCAGCAGCAGCGCGGCGAACATCAGCGTGTACCCGTCGACCACCCACTGCAGCCCCGCAACGCCGCCGCCCAGCTCGGCCCGGATCGTCGGCAGCGTCACGTTCACCACCACCGCGTCCAGGGTCACCACGAAGAACCCCAGCACCGCCGCCGCCAGCGCCGCCCCGGCCTGCCCGTCGCGGCCCGCCGGACGATCCGGGAGGACGGCGGCCGACGAAATGGATGAGTCGTTCACGCTCACCAGCACACCGCGGTTCGCGCAGGCCAGACAGGTCGCGTTACGGGGGTACAACCTCAACCCCCCTCGCCGCGACCCCCGCGACGTACCGTGGTTGGCGTGGACAACCGCGAAGAGATCCGGGACTTCCTGCTGACCCGGCGCGCGAAGCTGACCCCCGAGCAGGTCGGGCTGCCCGGAGGCGGACGGCGCCGCGTGCCCGGGCTGCGCCGCGAGGAAGTCGCCGTCCTGGCCGGGGTCAGTCCGGAGTGGTACACGCGACTGGAGAAAGGCCACATCGCCGGCGTGTCCGAAGACGTGCTCGACGCCGTCGCCCGCGCCCTGCACCTCAGCGACATCGAACGCCAGCACCTGTTCAACCTCGCCCGAGCCGCCAAACCAGTACGCACACCGCCACGGCGAACCGCACCGAAGATCCCCGCCAGCGTGCAGCGGATCCTGGACTCGATGGTCGGCGCCGCCGCGTTCGTGCGCACCGGCCGGCTCGACATCGTCGCCGCCAACGCCCTGGGCCGAGCCCTCTACTCCCCCGTCCTGGACGAGCCCGCGCACCGCGGCAACATCGCCCGGTTCGACTTCCTCGACCGCCGTGCCGCCGACTACTACCCCGACCACGACGGCGCACTGTCCGTCGCCGTCGCACTGCTGCGCACCGAAGCCGGCCGCGCCCCGCACGACCCCGCCCTCACCGAACTCATCGGCGAACTCGCCACCCGCAGCGAAGCCTTCCGCACCCGCTGGGGAGCCCACGACGTCCGCTCCCACAAAGGCGGCGTCAAAACCTTCAACCACCCCGTCGTCGGCCACCTCGAACTCGCCTACGACTCCATGGAACTCGTCGCCGCACCAGGACTCGTCCTCACCGCCTACACCGCCGAACCCGCCAGTCCCTCGGCCGAGAGCCTCAACCTGCTCGGCAACTGGGCCGCCACCGAAACAGCACAGACATTCCGGCTCGCACAACCCTCAACAGAACACCGCGGCACGGACACGCTGTCGGACAAGGGCACCAACGAATCCGCCTGAACCCGGCCGACCAACCTCCCGTGCACCAGCACCCTGTCAGCGAGGTACTTCCGTCCTGTCAGAACGCCAAGGTATTTGAGGTGCTTCGCCATGACATGGTTGCTGGCGAGTTTTCCGCCGGAGGCAGTCAGCATTCCCGTCGAGCCGACGGTCATGGCCTGCTCGCGGGAGGCATCGCATGTGGACGTTCCGGGGTTTCGGCGCGACCAGTGGGTGCAGGCCAATCCAGGTGTCTACGACGTGTTAAAGCAACGTCGGCCACGCGGCTGAACCAACCCGCCCAGCACGTCATAGCTGGCCGGGCCGACCTCTCCGGCCTGGCCAGCGACCTAGACTGAGTTCTTATGGGTTGCCGTGGCCTAGCTCAAATCTGCTCCATGAGGGATCTAAGGCTCCGGTGCACATTGCCGGGGCGGTCGAGGCGGCGAAGTGCGTTGCCGAGATGAGAGGAGTGGGATCGCTCCCCCACGAGGTGATCGCAATAGGCTGCGCCCGCGGTCAGGTACATCATGTCGAAGAGGTCATTGCCTTCCCAGCGAACGGTCCCGGTCGAGAGCTTTTCATGGAGCACTTCGCGGAAGAGACCGAGCGCGGGCATGCGGGACACGTCGTCCTCGCTGTGGTCGAGGTACCACTCGGAGAACTCCTCGGCAGTAACGCCCACTTCAATGGCCGCCGCGGCGAGTTCGCCGCGCGTGTCATCCATGAACTTCGCGTGCGTCCTGCCGCGTTTCATCTCTTTGCTGCTCGGGTTGTCTTTCAAGAAATCGGTGAACTGCTGGAAACCCGCCGCCCAGCCGGGAACCGGGTTCATCGGGACGTGGTCAGCGTCGAGCATTGTGTCGGCGATACCGCCGATGCAGTCAATGGCGTGGAATACCCACCCCAGTTCCAAAGGCAGATCTCCGGGTGCCTCAGCCTGCGTCTTATCGCGTGCGGCATGGATGGCATCGGGCTCGAGGGTGACCGCCGCCGCGGGAGGGAGACACCGGTTGCGATATCTGGTCGTCAAAGCCTGGCGCAGCTCGAAACTCCGCAGGGCCAAGGGATCGCGAAGCTGCCATCCGGCTGACAACCGCAGCATCGTCAGCGCACGGGGGTACCGCTTCTCGAGATCGACCTGCTTGCAGGACTCCGCCATGTGCGCGGACGACAAGGGCAGTACTGCTTCGCGATCAGTGGCCATCTGGATGAGCTTGAGCGCGGCTGTCCGTTCTCGTTCATCTGGCACTCGCTCGGGCGCGTGAACCGCATTGGCCAGTGCGCTCCAGTGGTTCTGGTCGAGATAGATCGTCGGACGCCCCTTGACCGGCGCGAGGTCATCGGGTGCGGGCGTTTCGAAAACGATCGTGTCGCCTCGCCTCGTCACCACCTGCAGTTCGCGCGACTGCGGCAGGTAGGTCGACGATGCGAAGGCGCTGCTGTGCTCGAAGGGTTCCCGCGCTAACGGCATGGTCGCTGCCGTGCCGTCTGTGAGAACGACCGACATCGTTCCGTCACGAACGACGCGCAGCGCCTGGACTCGGTCGAAGAGAGAACTGCTCACTCCGCCTCCACTCTCGCGGACAGGTCGACGAAACGAGCCGCGTAGGACAAGGTCGCCAGCATCTCCAACGCTTCCCGCGGGCCTGGATCCGGCCATCCTGGATGCGCGACGAGGTTGCGTACAGCCAGGAATGCGCCGCGGACCAAGGCAGCGGCACCTTCGTGGGCTGATTTCCCTGTCCGCGAAGCCACGTCCAACCCGACGATCCGCAGGCGCGGCGATCCCGGTCCCGGATCAGATACAGAGAAGAGACCGCCGAGACTCTCGCCCGCTACGGCCGGGTCGGCAAAGCCCTGCAGCAGCCCCTCCAAAGCGGTCGCCGCAGTCTGGACTGCGGCCCGGTGGTGCCCGTCGTCCCACAAGGCAGCCGCGGCACCCCAGATCACTGGATGCAGTTCGGAGGCGACCAGCCGCGGCCCCACCGGTCCGATGATCTCAGCCAACTCCTCCCGCTGAGACAAGATCGCCATCGCCTCGACGATCGCGACGCGAGCCTGGGAAAACGGATGCCCGCCGTACATCCCCTCCTCGTGCTCGGTCACTTTCTCGGCGAGAGCGTCCTCGCCCATCGCCAAGATCACGTCATGGGCAAGCTTCGTGCGGGCTCGCACAGTGTCCCGTCCCTCGTCCAGCGCCGCAGCGAGGCGGGGATCCTCCTCAAAGGGGGGATTCTTTCCCCAGCGACGCTCGTACAAGGCTCCCCAGCGGTCGATGAGGTCCAAGACTTCGGCGAGACGTTCGTGGGCAAGCGCATCGTTCACAGCGAAAACAGTACGCCCGGACCCTGACAAAACCGGCGACCGTGCACCCGCCGCCGAGAACCGGTCAGCGCGCACCCAGCCCGGCCTGGGCAGCACCTTCCGGCGACCTCGAAACCCTCGGTGAGATACCGCGACATTCCCAACCCGCATTGGCGTCCAGCCGCAATTTTCGCAGGTCAGCGGGTCCATACTTCGATCGCGCAGCTACCCTCGACGGCAGTTCCGCAGGCCAACCGGCGTGAGTTCGAATCCCCCGTGGGGCTCACGCGACCGGCTGAAGGCTTTGAGCCCCGATGGAATCGGCTCGGCTGATCGGGAAGCCCGCTGGCCAATCGCAGCAGTAAACGGTCACGCGACCTGAGCCCGCCGCAAACTCGCATCTGCAGGGCGGCATCGCTCTTTCTCGTCCGCGAGCTTCGCCGAATGTGGGGACTCAGCTGATCAAGCCGACACCTCGGCGGAAGCTCCGAGCAAGAACTGACCCGAATCGGCACGCTTGAGGCGAGGAGGCGTTCCTAGGTCCTCCCGTTGCCGCTGGGCAATCGCGATGCTTCCTCCGCAACTGCCATCGCAACCTCGCCGCAATGATCATTCTGTCGCATACTTCCTTCTGTTACAGGAAGAAATGTTTCAGGCAGGCGTCGCGCATCCGGCGCCCAAGTCTTGTCTTTCAGGCCGGGGACCAGTCGCGCCTTCGTCATCCGCGGAAGCGCCCCGCGAGCCATTCGCCGATCTCCGCCGCCGCGAGGCTGGCGCCGGTGGGTTCGCCGGGGCGGAGCGGGCCGCCGAAGTGGGTTCCGGCAACCCGGCGATGGTCGACGTCGTCGGTGCCCAGTGCGGCGACCATCGCCTTCGCATCGGCCGGGAAACAGGCTGCGTCGCCGGTGAGTTCCACGAACAGCGACGGGGTTCGCACGCCGGGAGCGCAGCGCAGGAAGTCGGCGTTGGTCGTGTTCGCCGACCAGGTCGACAGCCACGCTTCCGGGGTGACCAGGCGGGCGAAGCCGACTAGGCCGTAGTCGGTGAGGTCGGGGCGACGGCCGAACAGCGAGCCGTACGGGCGCTCGTTCGGGTCGAGGGACAGGTCGACGAAACGCAGGTCGGCGTCGGTTCGGTAGATCGTGAGCACCCGCGGTGCCACCGAAGCCCGACGGTCCGCGGGGTCTTGGGTGGTCTTGAAGCGGGCCCGTGCCTCGTCGGCGAGCGCGACTCGGGCGCGGGCTTCGGCGTCGATCCGGGCGATCCGGTCCGCTTGCGCGGCGCGGTAGCGCTCGACGAAGTCCGCGGAGTAGGCGGAAGACGTTGGGGGGACGGCGAAACCGTTGGCCGTCGCGAACGGGTCGAGGTCATCGAGCACGGACAGCGGGTCTGCTTCGTCGGCGACGGACGGGTCGATCAGCCGCTGCAGCAGCGCGCCCTGTCCCGGGTGCGGGGCGAGGAAGACGGCACCGTCGGGAAGAGGCAAATCGGCGGACGCCAGGTCGACCGGGCGGCCGGACGGGGCGGTGGCGATCCGGTGCTCCGGGGCGAGCCCGGCCTGCTGGTGGTAGAAGGCGAACAGGGTGCCGCCGCCGGAGTGGCCTAGGGTGATCCGGGAAGCGAATCCCTTGTCCCGCAGGAAAACCTGTCCGGCCGCGACGTCGAGGAGCGCCTGTTCGTGGATCAGGTTCAGGTCGTTGTTCGGCGATCGGGTGCCTTGCGTCCACACCGCGAAACCCCGCGCCAGCAGCTCCGGGACGAGCACGTGGTGGGTCGTGTCCATGCGGGGGTGCATGATCGACACGACCGTGCCGGCACCGGGCAGTGTCCGCAGCACGCCGGAGATCTTCGCGCCGTCGGCGGTGGCGAGTTCGTGCGCGGAAGTGATTGTGCCGGAAGGGATTTCGGCCGCATCGATGTACCGTCCGGCTCCAAGACGCGCGGTCATCGTTCTTCCAGCCGCAGTGCGTCCTTGTCCCACTGGGTGATTTTCGCGTCCAGCAGGCCCGCGAGGCTGCTGTACCAAACGGCGTGGCGGCAGCCGGTGGCGCGGCGATCGATGACGATCGGGCCTGGTGCGCTGACTTTGAAATAGGACCCGACCCGGTCGACTGTGACGGTGTCGGCCTCGGCAGCAACAGCCACGATCGGCTGGTTTTCTGGGACGTCCAGCAAGAACACGGCGGTCATCGCGCGGGCACCTCCGGAGCCGAAGCCCGCTCGACGATCAGCTCAGCCTTCCGGACCAGCAGCGCGTCCATCGACGGCGCGGGGCCGGACACAACGTCGACCAGTGCGTCGATGGTGATGTTCGCGTCGAGGTCCTCCTGCGGCGTCACCGGGCGCAGGGCGCGGGTGATCTCGACCATGTAGCCGTTGGGGTCGTGGGTGTAGATCGACTCGATGGTCTCGTGCTGGATCTGCATTTCGACCGGCCACTCGCTCCCGTCGAGGCGGCGGCGGTACTCCAGAAGGTGCTCCTCGCTGTCCACGTGGATCGCGAGGTGGCGCGAGCGGACGAAGAACAGCGGCACGTCCTCGGAGAACTTCGCGTACACGTCGCCCTGCGGGCCGCCGTCGAACTGCTCAAGCCCGAAGTAGTAGAAGAACGCGAGCCGGTCGTCGTTGCCGATGTCGAAGAAGAAGTGGATGAAGTCCGGGTGCTGCTCCGGACCCCAGCCGGCGGCGCAGATCGAGTGCACCACGGGGAAACCGAGAGTGTCCCGGTAGAAACGGACTGTCCCCGCCGGGTCGAAGGTGGGGAAGGCGACGTGGTCGACGCCCTTGACCAGATGTGCTTCGGACATGCCGGTTCTCCTTTTCAGACGGTGGCGTGGGCGCGCAGGAGGCTGCCCGCGCCGTCGATCGAGACGTCGAGGCCGAGGCTGCGCAAAATGCTGTACGCGCCCGCGGTCGCGGCGGACAGGACGGGAATCCCGAACTCCTGCTCGGCGGGCTCGATCAGGCTGAGCGAGGGCATCTGCACGCAGCAGCTGAGCACCAGAGCGTCCACATCGGACAGATCGAGCGACCGCGCGGCCGCCATGACCCGGTCGCCGGGGATACAGCCGACCTCGTTGTTGTCGGACACTTCGAGCGCGCGCCAGTCGGCGATCTCGAAACCCTCGGCTTCGAGGTACTCGACCACCTGCTGCGCGAGCGGCTTCAGATACGGCGTCACCAGGGCGACCCGCCGGGCGCCGAGCGCGCGCAGGCCCTCCGCGAGCGCACCCGCGCTGGACCGGACGAGGGCCTCGGACCCGCCGGTGGCGAGCTGTTCGGCGACGGCGGACTCGACCCGCCGGTGCTCCCCCGGGCCGCCGACCATGACGGCCACCAGGCACGCGTACAGGATCACCTCCGGCGAAGCGTCCGCGATCTCCATGACGCATCGCTCGCGCTGGGCGTTCATCGCAGCGAGGCCCGCCGGCGAGACGGTGTGCATGCGCATCCGCGTCGAGTGGAAGGAGAAGTCCGCGGAGGAGTGCCTCGCGAGCAGCGCCGGCATCTCGGTCTCGACGGTGACGTTGCTGCTCGGTACGACGAGCCCGATCCGGTGGGTGCTCATGAGGATCCCTTCAATTCCTTGCGTCTGTGACGAGTATTCGACGCGAGCGTCGATCAGTCAAGCCGTTCCGCTTGACTTCTTCTGCGTCAGCGTCGAATAATCGTCGTAGTAGTCGAACCAGTGATCTGAGTCACCTGGATCAGTCAGCTCAAGGGAGAGCGGATGGCATACGTAATCGGAGTGGACGTCGGCGGCACGTTCACGGACGCCGTCCTCGACGACGGCGAAGGCCTGCTGATCGCGGGCAAGACCCCCTCGACCCCGCCGGACTATTCCGACGGCGTGATGGACGTGCTCGGCGTGCTCGCGGAGCAGCTCGGCGTGCCGGTGGCGGAGATGCTGGCGGACACCCACCACATCGCGCACGGCACCACCTCGTCGCTCAACGCGCTGGTGATGAACCGCGTCCCGGACATCGGCTTCCTGACGACCAAGGGCCACCGCGACTCGATCTACATCATGAACGTCGAGGGCCGCTATCTCGGGCGCGCTCCGGAGGAACTCCAGAACCCCATCGCGCAGAGCAAATCGCACGGACTGGTCCGCAAGCGCCACGCGCTGGAGGTCACCGAGCGCGTCGACCGCGACGGCCGGGTCGTCGTCCCGCTGAACGAGGACGAGGTCCGCGACGCGGTGCGCGCCCTCGTCGCCGACGGCATCTCGGCGATCGCGGTGTCCCTGCTGTGGTCGTTCCGCAACCCCGCGCACGAACAGCGGATCCGGGAGATCGCGCACGAGATCGACCCCGGCCTGTTCGTGGCGATCTCCAGCGAGGTGTCCCCGCGCATCCGCGAGTTCGCGCGCAACGCGACCACCATCATGAGCACCCAGGTCGGGCCCGGCCTCCGGGACTACCTCGGCGAGCTGGAAAGCAAGCTGCGCAAGGAAAACCTGTCCGGACCGCTGCTGGTGATGCAGAGCAACGGCGGTGCCGTCGCGGCCGCCGAGGCTCCGGGCAACGCGATCTCCACGGTCGGCTCGGTGCTCACCGGCGGCGTGGTCGGCGCGGTGTCGCTCGGCGAGCAACTGGGCCACCGCAACATCATCGCCACCGACGCGGGCGGCACCACCTTCCTGGCCGGGCTCGTCGTCGACGGCGAACCGGTGCGGTCGTCGACCACGATCATCAACCACCATCCGATCAACGTGCCCACGCTGGAAGTGCACGCGATCGGCTCCGGCGGCGGCGCGATCGCATGGATCGACGCGGGCGGCAATCTGCAGATCGGCCCGCACAGCGCGCAAGCGGTCCCCGGCCCGGCCTGCTACGGCAACGGCGGCACCGAACCCACGAACACCGACGCGAACCTGGTCCTGGGGATCATTCCGGAGCGCGGTCTCCTGGGCGGGCGACGGGCGCTCGATGTCGGGCTCGCCCGCGACGCGATCCGCACCCGCATCGCGGAGCCGCTCGGGCTGAGCGTCGAAGAAGCCGCCGCGGCGATCTACGAGGTGCAGAACGCACAGACCGGCGACCTGCTGCGGAAAACCGTGGTAGAGGCCGGACACGACCCGCGCAACTTCATCGTCTACGCCTTCGGCGGTTCCGGGCCCGCGCACTGCGGTCTGTACGCGCAGGAGATCGGCGCGACCGATGTCGTGGTGCCGCTGGGCCAAGTCGCCTCCGCGTTCTCCGCGTACGGACTCGCCTCGTCGGACATCGTGCTGGCCAAGGAACTTTCCGATCCCGCGGCGCTTCCGCTGGACCCGGCCCGCGTGCAGCGCAACTTCGAGGAGCTCGAAGCCGAGGTCCGTGCGCTGCTCGAACGGCAGGGCATGCAGTTCTCGTCCGTCGAAATCGAGCGAGAGATTGACATGCGCTACACGATGCAGCTGGCCGAGGTGGCGACCTCGATCCCCCACGGAGAACTGGCCGCCGAGGACGTGGCCAAGGCGGCGGATCTGTTCGAGACCCGCTACGCCGCGCTCTACGGCAAGGACAGCGGATTCCGCGAGGCGGGCATCCAGGCCATCACCTATCGCGTGCGCGGCACCGGCGTCCTGCCGTTTTCGCCGACGCTGCCGGAACTGGAAAAGGCCGATTCCGCGGACGCCGCCGCGGCTCTCACCGGAACCCGGAAGGTGTGCCTCGGCGCCAGCCGCGGCTACGCCGACACCGCCATCTACGACTACACCAAGCTCCGGGCAGGCCACGTGCTGCGCGGTCCCGCGGTGATCGAGGTGCCCACCACCACCGTCGTGGTCCCGCACGACACCACCGGAACCATCGACCGGCTCGGCAACCTGCACATCGCGCTCGAGCGGGCCTGAGCGACCAAGGAGAACTGGCATGACCGCACCGATCCCCGGCTCGGAAATCTTCTCCAGCCGCCCGCTCGACCCGGACGCGCTCAGCCGCGCCGTCGGCGGCACCGTCCCCCTGCACACCGTCACCCAGGAGCAGATCGACGCCGTCGACCCGCTCACCTACGAGGTCATCCGGCACCGGCTGTGGTCGGTCACCGACGAGATGGGCGAAGCGCTCAAGCGCATGTCCGGTTCCCCGATCGTCACCGACGCCAACGACTTCGACTTCGCCGTCAGCGACGAGGTGGGCCAAGAGGTCCAGGTGGGCCTCTACAACACGATGCTGGTCGGCGCGGTCGACCTCGCGATCTACTGGACGCTGGAGAACCGCTCGGAGAACCCGGGCATCGCCGACGGCGACATGTTCCTCTGCAACGACCCGTGGGTCGGCGGCGGGCTGCACCAGAGCGACGTCATCGTGTACCAGCCGATTTTCCACGAGGGCAAGCTGTTCGCGTGGACCAGCGCCATCTGCCACGAACCGGATCTCGGCGGCTCCGGCCTCGGCTCGTTCGACCCGGGGGCCAAGGACGTCTTCTCCGAATCGGTGCCCACACCGCCGATCAAGGTGGTCCGCGACAGCGTCCTGCAGCGCGACGTCGCCGACGCGTGGACCCGCCGCTCGCGCGTGCCGATGCTCGTCGGCCTCGATCTGCGCGCCAAGATCGGCGCCAACACCGTCGGCCGCGACCGGCTCCTCGCAGTGATCGCGCAGTACGGCGCGGACACCGTCAAGGCCGTGATGAAGCGGATGATGAACGACTCCGAATCGCGGCTGCGCGCCAAGCTGAGCGGGCTGCCCGACGGGACCTGGAAGGCCACCGGCTACCAGGACCAGGCCTCGACCGGCGACCGCGGGCTGCACAAGATCACCGTCGCGATGACCAAGTCCGCCGACCGGCTGATCTTCGACTTCACCGGCACCGACCCGCAGACCGGCGTGATCAACTGCACCTACGCCGGCATGCGCGGCGGCGTGATGCTCGCGCTGCTGCCCATCCTGGCCGGGGACATCCCGTGGGCCGCGGGCGGGCTGATGCGCTGCTTCGACCTGATCTCCGAAGAAGGCACGATCAACAACGCCACCTTCCCCGCCGCGGTCAGCCGGGGCCCGATCGGACCGGCCTGGCTCACCGGGAACCTGATCGCCGAATGCCTCGCGCAGATGCTCGACCGCGACGTCGACCTCGGCAAGAACGTCCAGGCCTCGTGCTGCGGCACCTGGGACACCGCCATCGTCGCCGGGCTGGACCAGCGCGGCGAGCAGCCGGTGCCGTTCCTGAACATCATGATGGAGCCCATGGCGGGCGGCTACGGCGCGCGCCCGGTGGCCGACGGCATGGACACCGGCGGACTGTTCTGCATCCCGATGGGCCGGATCCCGGACACCGAAATGACCGAATTCCTCTACCCGCTGCTGACGCTCTGGCGCCGGGAAGAGCCCGACTCGGGCGGTCCGGGCCGCATGCGCGGCGGGGTGAGCGCTTCGCTCGCGGTCACCCCGTACGGCAGCAGCTTGCCGATGGGATTGGTGTTCGCTTCAGCGGGGAAGGCGGTAGCGCAGAACGGTGGCCTCGCCGGCGGTCTCCCCGGCAACACCGGTCTCGAAATCCTGGCGCGCGATTCCGGGGTGCAGGAACTGCTCTCTTCGGGTCAACTGCCCGGCAGCCTCGACGAACTGAACGGCACCAAGGAAATCGGCGCCTGCTACGCGGAGAGCTACCTGGCTCCCGGCGAGGTGCTGTACATGCACTGGCAGGGCGGCGGAGGCTACGGCGATCCGCTGCGGCGCGAGGCCGACGCGGTGGCCTGGGACGTGACCAACGGCAAGGTGACCGCCGAGGGCGCCCGCACCAACTACGGCGTCGTGATCGCGAACGGCGAACTCGACCAGGCGGCTACCGCCGACTTGCGGGCGAGCATGCTGGACGAGCGGCGCGACCGTTCCGAGACGCCGCTTTCCCAAGAGGCGACGGTGGATCTGCGCAACGCGCGCCGGATCGACGACAACCTGGCCGAGGTCTCCATCGGCGAGGCCCGCGTGATCGCTTGTGCGCACTGCGGCCGGCTGCTGGGCGACACCAAATCCGGCAAGCTCTCGCTGGCCCGCTACGAGGGGCCGTCGAGCACGGCGGGACCACAGGTCGTCTCCGCTCCGTCGGAGTACGTGGACGCCGAGGTCGTGTTCCGCCAGCAGTGCTGCCCGGGCTGCTGGTCCGCGGTCTACTCCGGAGTCGTCCCGGCCGACCACCCCGACCACGTCGGCGAACTGACCGCGCTGCTGCCCGCCGCGCCGATCGACTGAGGAGCCGTTCAGTGACCGCATCCGACTGGGACGGGCGAGTCGTCCCGTACCCCGCCGATCGCGCCCGCCGCTACCGGGCCAGCGGCGAATGGAGCGACGCGCCGATCAGCGCGCGGCTGCACGAATCCGCGCTGCGGCACGGCGATCGCCCCGCGCTGATCACCGCCGAAGGCACGCTCAGCTACCGTGAGCTCGACGAGCGCACCGACCGGATCGCCGCCGCACTCGGCGGACTCGGCCTGCGTCGGCTCGATCCGGTGCTGTTCCAGGCGACCAACCGGACGGCGACCGTGCTGGCCTGGTACGGCTGCCTCAAGGCGGGCCTGGTGCCGGTGGCGACGCTGGCGCAGCACCGGATGCACGAGATCGGCCACATCAGCCGCAAAGTCGGCGCGGTGGCGCATCTGGTCGAAGCCGGGCTCGGATTCGATCTGGTCGAGTTCGCCCGGCGCGCCGCCGACGGGCACCCGACGCTGCGCACCGTCCTCACCGTCGGTGCGGCGGCTCCCGGCACACATCGCATCGAGGACCTCGGCGCCGACCTCGATCCGGCGAAGGCGCGGGCGTTTGTCGAAAGCGTCGAGGCCGAAACCGATCCTCAGGACGTCGCGGTGTTCCAATTGTCCGGCGGGACAACGGGAGTGCCGAAGGTGATCCCCCGGATCCACGCCGAGTACTGGAACAACGCCCTCCTCTACGCCCAGGCACTGGGCTGGGACGCCGACACCCGGCTCGCGCACCTCATCCCGATCATCCACAACGCCGGAATCTCGTGCGCGCTGCACGGCGCCCATTCGGTCGGCGCGGCCCTCGTCCTGGCCACCCCCGACCACGTCGCCGCGTTCGCGCTGATGGCTGAGCACGGCGTGACCGACGTGCTGATCGGGCACGGCCACTACCAGGCCGTCCGGTCCGCCGAATTCGACCCGGTCCTCCGCACGCTCCGGGGCACAATGCTGTCGGGAGCGAAGGTGCCGGCGGAACTGTTCCGGCGGGTCGACGACGGCGGGACACGCTGGGCCGGGCAGATGTTCGGGATGTCGGAAGGCATGTTCCTGGTCGGCCGGTCGGGCGATCCGGAATCCGCACGGAGGACGACCGTCGGCACGCCGATCGCGCCCTCGGACGAGGTCCGGATCCTCGAACCGGGCACCGAAACCGAAGTCCCGGACGGCACCGTCGGCGAGCTGTGCTGCCGCGGCCCGTACACCATCCCGGGGTACTTCGACGCGCCCGAGCACAACGCGACCGCGTTCACCTCGGACGGCTTCTACCGCACCGGAGACCTCGCCGCGGTCCACGTCGTCGACGGCAAGCGACATGTCTCGATCGAGGGCCGGATCAAAGACCTCATCAACCGCGGCGGCGAGAAGGTCAACGCCGAGGAGGTCGAGGTGCTGCTGATGAAGCACCCGGAGGTCGCGGTCGCCTCGGTGGTCGCCATGCCCGACGCGCGGCTGGGCGAGAAGGCCTGCGCGTTCCTGGTGTCCGCGACCGGCACGACCCTGACCATGCCCGAGGTGCAGCAGCACCTGGACGCGCTCGGCGTCGCCAAGTTCAAGTGGCCCGAACGCCTGGTCTGGGTGCCGGAGCTGCCGAAGACCAACGTCGGGAAGATCGACAAGAAACGCCTCCGGGCCGCCGCAGCGGCGCCGCTCGCGGCCGAAACGACCCCGCAAGGAGCCGGAGCATGAAGCTCGACACCATCGCCGTCCTCGGCGGCGGGCCGGGCGGGCTGTACGCCGCCCGCCTGCTCAAACGCAGTCATCCCGGCGCCGAGGTGACCGTCTACGAACAGGGCGTGCCGGACAAGACCTTCGGATTCGGCGTCGGCCTGGCGTCGCGGACCCAGCGGAACCTGCGGCTCGCCGACGAGGAATCGCTCGACAGCATCGTCGCGGCGGCGCACGGGCACGAGATGTCGATGCGCGTCGGCGACTCCGAAGTACGTCTCGCGCACGGCGAACTGCTCGCGATCGGCCGCGCGACCTTGTTGGCCGTACTGCAAAAACACGCCGAAGCCGCCGGAGTCGAACTGCGCTTCGGCGAACGCCGCGCGGTGGCAGAACTCGATGCCGACCTCATCGTCGCCGCCGACGGGATCTCGAGCGCGACCCGGACCGAACTGGCCGGGGAGTTCGGTCCGGAAACGGCCGAAGGCGAGGGCTTGTATTTGTGGTGCGGCACCGATTTCGCGTTGCCGAGGGCAATCTTCACTCCGGTCGTCACCGAGCACGGCACGTTCGTCGCGCACGCCTATCCGTATGCCGCCGACCGCAGCACTTTCCTGATCGAGACCGACGAAAACACGTGGCGGCGAGCGGGATTCGACGTTTCCACCCGCGAGACTCCCAACGGAGAGAACGACCAGCCGTCGCTCGATTACCTCCAGGAGGCGTTTTCCGATACCTTGCAAGGAAACCGGCTGATCGGCAACCGCACCAGGTGGCTCCGGTTCCGCACTATCCGGTGCCGCCACTGGCACACGCGAAATGTGGTGCTGCTCGGCGACGCCGCGCACACCGCGCACTACTCGATCGGCTCCGGTACGAAGCTCGCCATGGAGGATGCGATCGCGCTCGACCGCGCGGTGCTCGCCGCCGGAAACCTCGACGACGCCCTCACCGCGTACGAGGCGGAGCGGCGGCCCGCCGTCGAACACCTCCAGGACATCGCCGAGCGCTCGATGGCGTGGTGGGACTCGTTCCCGGACCGCTTGTCGATGCCCGTGGAGCAGCTGATGGTCGCCTACATGACGCGGGCCGGGAAGGTCACCGTCGACCGGTTCGCCGAGTCCGCTCCGCAGGTCGCCGTCCCCGGCCTCGCGGCGTTCGGCGGGGTCGGGACCGACGAGGTCCCTTCTCCAGCCGCGGTCACGGAGTGGATCCTCGACCAGCCGCTGGCCTCGGGCGGGCACCAGTTCCCCTGCCGCACCGCCCCCGAGGCACTGCGGGCCGCGGCCGGAACGCTCCCCGTCGAGATCTCGGTCCGGCCGTGGAGTCCCGAAGCGGCCGAGCTGATCACGGGCCTGCCGCCCGCCGCCGCGTACTGGCTGACCGGTCCCGGCGACCGCGAAGCAACGCTCGACCGGCTCGATGTCGGCGAACGGATCCGCCGCGCGACCGGCGCGCTCCTGGTCGCGGACGTGCCCGCCGAGTTCCGCGCCGTCGCCGCGGGCGCGCTCGCCAGCGAGCGTGTCGATCTCGTGGCCTTCACCGGGTGATGGACTAGCCTTGGCCGCTATGACTTCCCCTGCCGCCGACCCGCCGCCCAAGCGTCGGGGCCGCCCGAACGTGCGGCGCGAACTCGTCGAACGGGAGATCAAGGAGAACGCCGCGCGGCTGTTCGCCGAACGCGGGGTCGCCGGGACCACGCTGCAGGACATCGCCGACGCGACCGGCCTGACCCGCCAGGCGGTCTACCACTACGTGGCGAGCAAGGACGACCTGTTCGCCCAGCTGGTCAGCGAAATCGCCGACCAGCCCGCCCAGCTGCTGCACGAGATCAACGCGCTGGAAGGCCTGGACCCGGTCGCCAAGCTGCGCCGCATGGCGCGGTCGCTGGCGCTGAACCAGATGGCGGACCCGGACCGGTTCCGGCTGATGATCCGCTCGGAATCGGATCTGCCCGAGCACCTCGCCACGTCCTACCGGGCCAGCCGGCGGCGCGTCCTGAAGGAACTCGTCGAGGTGATCGACGGCGGCATCGCCGACGGAAGCTTCCGCAACGTCAACGCGCGCACCGCGGCGCTGGGCGTGATCGGCATGCTCAACTGGATCGCCTGGTGGCACCAGGACGGCGGGGACGACCAGGAGACGGCCGACCAGCTCGCGGAGATGGCCGTGCGCACCGTCCGGAGCGACGACCGCACGCCGGAATCCCCGACTGTGGAAGGGATTCTCGCCAACGTCCGGGTCGAACTGGACCTGGTCGAGCGCTTGGCGGGTGGCACCGGGGACGACCGGCCGCCGCACTAGCCCCGGGGCCGCGGTGGTGCGGGTCCTGCCCGTCCGAGGCCGGAAACCGGGACCTCGGCGGGCGGGGCTCACCCGGCGGACCCGAGCAGATCGTCGGAGATCGCGCGGAGCTGGGCCAAGCAGGTCCTCGCCCTCACCGCAGAGGTCGTCAAACGGGGTTCTGCCGATCAATCTTCTCAAGCTCGCCGTCGGCGCGCCGGAACGACCACAGCGGACCACAAGATCTCAGACAGGTTCGTCGCCCCGAGCGGCGCGTCAGCCTCCTCGAACTCGCGAGCGCTCGGCGAGCCAGGCAGGATCGTCCCACGGCACGCAGGCTTAAACTACGTCCGTGACTGCGAACGAGCGTGCGCCTGTTTCAGGCGACACGCTGCCCGGCGATGGGTCCTCTCGTGCTGAACGTGTCGCGAAAGCGATTGCCGATCAAGCCCGCAGCATGGAGCCCGGTTCGCGGCTCGGCACCAAGGAAGCAGTCCGGGCCAAGTGCAAGGTGTCGGTCGGCACGTTCAACGAGGGACTGCGGCTAGCGCATTCCCGGGGTGTCGTGGACGTTCGGCCCGGCCCGGGCGGCGGGCTGTTCGTGGCACAACCGTCGCCGATGGTCCGCTTGGGAAACGCTGTCTTGGCCCTGGACAGCACTGGGCAGGATGTCGCGTACGCGCTGAGGATGCGGAACGCGCTGGAGTCCTTGGTGATCGACGATGCCGTCCGCTTCGCCTCTGGCCGTGACCGGCGGCGGCTGGGATCGCTGCTCAAGCCCATGAGAAACGCCGTGGACGAGGACGATCCTCTCGCCTACTTGCAGGCGAACTGGGCGCTCCACGCCGCGATCGCCGAGATTTCGCCGTCGCCCATCCTGCGATCGGTCTATCTGGCTCTTCTTGACGTCATCCAGAACCACACGGTGGCCGTCATTTCGGAGGGGCCGGGCACGATCGGCCAGATGGCCGATCGGCTCAAACTCCACGAGGAACTCGTCGACGCGATCGTGAACCGAGACGCGGACCGCGCTGCCGAACTGGCCGGGCGGCACTCCATCGAGTCCGCGTAACCGCCGCTGGCAGCGAAACAACAGCTCGGAGTTCGTTCCGGTTCGGAAGCTGTCTGTTCGACGAGCACGACGTCCCGAACCTCGGCCGCATAGCTGCTCTTTCCTCAGCCGTGCCCGGAGATCATCAGGTCCGCCAGGTCCTCCGGTTCGAGGAGGGAGGGTGGTGGCGGCGGACCCCAGGTGAAGAGACCGCGCGCGCCTTCAAGCACTTCCGGCGTCCACAACGCGTCTTCCGGGATGCAGTCCATGTCGCTGTGATACTCGGCGAAGTTGCCCGCCGGGTCCTTGAGGTACCAGAAGAAGTTGCTTCCCGCGTAATGCCGGCCCAAACCCCACGCGTGCCGGAGCGGCCGAGCCAGGCCGCGACGGTGCGTCTGCCGTACCGGTGACGTGCGCGAGCACGGAAGTAGCATCGGAGCGCTTCCGCGGTCGCCGGATTGAAGGGTACGTCACGCGCGCGACGCCCCTTCCCCAGAACGCGAACGACATCGACGTCGAAATCGAAGCTGCCGCGCTCCTGTTCCGCTGGATTTGCCACCGTCAACAGCGACAGTTCGCCGACCCGGACTCCGCAGTCGACCAGCACCAGAATGATCGCCCGGTCCCGGAGTTCGACAAATCCTTTCCCTTTCGTAGTGGCAAGCAGCGCTTTCAACTCGTTTTCGCGCAAGACCGTCGGAGGATTGTCCGGGACGTGCGGCACCTCCTCAAGCCAGCGCCAGAACTGCTGCAAGCGCCGATACTGCTTGGCGATGCAACTGTGCGACAGCGACTCCCCGGTGCGGAAATTCGGCCGTTGGCCGAGATATTCGAAATACCGCTCCAGCTCCCGACGACCGATGTCGGGAGCCACCATCGAGATGTCTTCGTCGTCGAAGTAGTTGACCAGCATGGCCATGCTGTCGAGGTAGGCCTCGATCGTAGAGTCGGCGCGACTCTTGGCCTTCAGCTGCGGTCTCCAGTCCGAGACGAGCTCCCGGATGTCATCGGGCTCCAGCACCTCCAGCGGCGCCTCAACGGCGGTCATGAAAACAGGCTTACTCGAACAATCCCTTGGGTTACCAGCGCTGTGCTCGTCTCCAGCGCGTCCGGGAGACCTCAGACCAAGATCGTTTTCGAGGCTGTTTTCGCAGGTCAGACCCTACATAAAGGGTGGCAGAGTGGGCCGGGTCGGGCTCGAACCGACGGCCAAGGGATTATGAGTCCCCTGCTCTAACCAACTGAGCTACCGGCCCCTGGGTTCGCTTCCGCAGGTCGATCCCCCCAGTTCAGGTCAACTTAGCACAGGGCCCGCGCGGGCCGGGGAGTGTAGGCCGATCGGGTCGGGAGTCCTCGCGAGAGCCTCCGGTCGCCTAGATTGCTGGGGTCGGGTCCCGAGAGGAGACCGCCATGCCCATCCCAGGACGGGTTCCGCTCGCGCTTCTCGATGCTCTCGCCGCCGGGCTCGGGCTGGGGTATCTCGCCCGCGTCTACCGGGACACCCTGATTTCGCACGGACCGGTCCTGTCGATCGCCGCGGTCGTCGTTGCCGCGGTAATCGTGGTGGCATGCCGGGGATACCACGTGCTTCGCAGTGCGAATAGCCGTCTGGACGCGATAATCGCGGACGAGCTGTCCCGTCGTAAGCCGTCGCCGCGACCTCGGCGGTGAGCGCGGGATCCGTTGCGGCGGCGGGGGAAAATCACTTTCCCAGCTCGATAATGGCACCGTACAAGCCGGGGGCGAGCGCGTCGGCGAGACCGCCAGGTGGCACCGCTTCGCGCAGAAGGTGCAGCCACGCGAAAACTGAGCCGAGCAGCATCGCGTGCACTGCGGGCACTTCGGGTCGCCGCACGAGTTCGCCGCGGGCGATCGCGCGGTCGAGCACTTCGGCCAGGTAGGCGCGTTCCCGGATCAGGAAAAGCTCGCCGAGCCGGGCGGTGGGGGCGTCTTCGGCGCGGAGGTCGGCGAGCAGGCCGGGCAATGCGTTTCGCACTTGCGGTCCGTCCAAAGCGGACTGAATGTCAGCGAGAACGCTTGCCACGTCACCGCGCAGGGTGCCGGTGTCGGGCGGCGGCGCCAGTGCGTCGTCGTGCACGACGGCCGCGAACACGAGTTCCGCTTTCGACTTCCAGCGCCGGTAGAGCGCCGCCTTGCCGACCCCGGCGCGCGCGGCGATCGCGTCGACTGTGCACCGCTGGTAGCCGACCTCCTCCAGCAGTTCGTTGACCGCGGTCCGCACCGCCTCGTCGATCCCCTGCTCCCGCGGCCGTCCGCGCCGGTTGTGCGTCATAGCGCACAGTTTACGAGACTGACAGTTCCGTATATCTTCGGGGCATGACTTGGGACAAAACCTCCGCCCGGACCCTCGCCGTCGACCCGGCCGCGCTCTGGGACGTCCTCGCCGACGTCGAGAACTGGCCGCGCTGGGACCCGGACGTCGCGCGCGTCGTCCTGCACGGGCCGATCACTGCCGGATCGACCGGATTCCTTTACCCCAGCGGCGGGTTCCGCGGCAGCGTGCACGCGAAGATCGCGAAGGACTTCACCTTCACGAGCTGGCGGCCCGGACACGAGTTCACGCTCTGCCAGCCCGTTCCGCTCGGGAGGATGGACCTCCGGCTGAGCGTCGCGGCCGTCCCCGGCGGGGCCGAGCTGACCCAGCGCGTCGTCCTCGACACCCCGCTGCGGGCGGTGATGGTGCGGATCATCGGCGCCGACATCGTGGCGAACTTCGGCCGCAAATGCGACGCGCTGACCAGGCTCGTCACCGCGAAAACGAGCTGACCGTCCTTGCGGTCCCGACCGGGACCGCAAGGACGGACCGGACTAGTTCCGGTACCGGAACAGGATCCGGCCCCGGTCGAGGTCGTACGGGCTCAATTCCACCAAAACCCGGTCATACGGCACGATCTTGATGAAGTTCTTCCTGATCTTGCCGCTGATGTGGGCCAGCACGTGGTGCCCGTTCGCCAGTTCGACGGTGAACCGGGCGTCGCGCAGGCACTCGACCACGGTTCCCTCGACTTCGATCCCGCCCTTACCGGCCATGGCGCATCAGCTCCACCGTGCTGTTCGCCCGCCGCGCGCCGACGCCCTCGAACAGGGCCGTCGCCGCCGCGTTCGCCTCGTTCACCTCGGCCGACGCTGTCTTGATCCCCGCTCGGTGCAGGACGTCGAGCGTATGAAGCAGCAGCCCGCGCGCGATGCCGCGGCGTTGCCGATCCGCCCGGACGGCGATCAGCCCGATCCGGGGCAGGCGCGTCACCTGGACCACGCGGATCAGGCCTACGTACTCGCCGTCCTCCACAGCGACGGCGTACTTCGACGGATCGACGACAGTGTCGCCAGCCAGGCGCGGAATGACCTCAGCTGGCATTTCCGACCAGCCGACGGTCGCCTCGACCTCAGCACGAATGACACGGTCCAGTTCGCGCAACGGAGCCTCTTCCGCGGATCCGGCGGGCACGAACGCGACGCCCGGCGGCGGGACAACCGGGCCCGGGTCGGTGGGCACGACGTACTCCCACTCGCGCCGGCGGATCGTCAGACCGGCCTGCTGCCAGCCGTCCAGCAGTTCGCGGTCGGTCTCGTCGACCACGGTGTGGAGCGGGTCCGGCAGCGCGGCCAGCATTTCGCGGGCGAGCTGGTCGAAGACGGAGCGGTGCCAAGCGTCGATGCTCAGGAATACCCGTCCGTCGGGGCGGGTGGTGGCCTCGCCGCGACCGGCCAGCTTGCCGTCGTCCAGCGCTTGCCACAGTCCGGGTTCGGCCCGGGTGATGCTCACCGCGGGTTCGCCCGCGGTGAAACGCACAGTGTCCATGATGGTCACCTTTCGGAGTGCCTTCTGTTCAAGGCGCTCCTGGCAACCCCTACGTCAGTCGCCCGACCGTGACGACACGGGGAGCACCCACATCGAAACAGCGTTCATGGGGCTCACCTCCCGGTGTCGAGTCACGGTCGTGGCGAACCATAACGGCGCCTGACGACCCCGTCCACCGATTTAATTCGTCCGCAGCACTACCTTGCCGCGACCGTGCCCGACGGCCACCTCGCGATGGGCGCTCGCAGCGTCCTCGAGCGGGTACTCCGCCCGGACGGTGACCCGCAGTTCGCCTCGCGCACACAGGTCGAGCAGCTCGCGGAGCCGCCGGGCGGATCGGTCGCTGGTGATCCACTGTGCGCCGAGTTCCGCGGCCAACGCTGGCTCCACAATGGACCCGATCCGGCCGCGATCAGCCACGATCTCCGCCGCGGTGCGCAGGCTTCCGTGCCCGGCCGTGTCGAAAGCGAGGTCTATACCATCTGGAGCAGCTTCCCGTAGGCGGTCGATTTCGCCTTCGCCGTATATCACTGGTATGGCACCAAGTGCGCGGAGATATTCCTGATTCTGCGCGCTGCCGGTCCCGATCACGCGCAGGCCGCGGTGACGCGCCAACTGAACCGCCATCGAGCCGACGCCACCAGCCGCGCCGTGAATCAGGATCGTCTCGCCAGACCGTGCGCCGAGCCGCTCCAACGCAGTGTGCGCCGTCTGTCCGGACGCGGACAACGCTCCCGCTGTCAGCCAATCGACCTTCTCCGGTTTGAGAGTCACTTGACTGGCTGGCGCACTAACGTACTCGGCGTAACAGCCCAGCACCCGGAACCCGGCAACCTGGTGTCCTGTCTCGAATTCAGTCACCCCAGCGCCGACCTGGACGATCGTCCCGGCGAACTCATTGCCCAGAATCTGCGGGAATTCGATGGTCGCCCCCGGCGGCGTCCAGCCGTCCCGGATCGCGACGTCGGTCGGCTGAACACCAGCAGCTTCGACGCGCACCAGCACTTCTCCCGGCCCCGCGACCGGCGTCGGCAACTTGTGGACGGTCAGCCGTTCAGCAGGCCCGAACTCGTCGATCGCGGCAGCTCGCATCACCGTCGGAATCCCGGACATCACGCCACCGCCTTCGCTGCCGACCGGACGAATTCCGTCAGTTCCGCGACGCTGCGCGCCCCGGCGAGAAGACGGTCGCCATGCACAACCTTTGGCACAGAATGAATCCCGCGCGACTGTCCTTCTTCGTGATCCGCCAACACTTCCGTCACGTAGTCCTCATTCTCGCCGAGCGCGAGCACCTCGTCACGCTCCAATCCAGTTTTCAAGTCCGCCAGCACAGTCCAATCCGCCACATCGAGGTTGTCCCGCAGATGCGCGGCGAACATGGCTTCCCACGCAGGAGTTTCGGCGAGTCCTCGCGCGGCGGCCAGCTTGAGCACGCGATGCGCGGGCCGGGAATCGAGCGCCCACGCGGTGTCCATGCGAATCGTCAGCCCGTCCGCGCGCCCCGCCTGCTCGATCCGGTCCCGGCGGCGTCCCCATTCCGCCTCGCTGATCCCCCATTCGACCGCCGCGACCTCGCCGATCCGCCGCCGCTGCGGGCCAGGGCCTTCCGGCGCCAGCAGAAAACTCCGATGGTCGATCCGCGCCGGCACGCCGGACTCCGCGATCGCTTGCGCGAGGCGGCGATGCCCCATCCAGCACCACGGACACAACACGTCGGCCCATACCCGCAGGGTCGTAGTCGTCACAGAATCCCTTTCCCGCGCGATCACCGCCGCCTTCCTGGCGGTGCTTACAGTGGACTTCATCAAGCGGACTTGATGTCAAGCACGGAAAGAGCTGCCATGCCCCAGATCACGCGCGAGGTCGTCTGGCTGAAGCCGGGACAGATCGCCGAACGCGCCGGCGTGAGCGTCCCGACGCTGCACTACTACGAGAGCCGCGGGCTCATCGCGAGCAGGCGCACGAGCGGCAACCGGCGCGAGTACCGCCGCGACACGCTGCGCATGATCGCCTTCATCCGGACCGCGCAGCGCGTCGGGGTGTCGCTGGAAGAGATCAAGGACGCGCTCGCCGAACTGCCGGACCAGCGCATCCCCACCAAACGCGACTGGGAGCGCATCTCCCGCCGCTGGCACGACCGCCTCACCGCCCGGATCGAGGAGCTGACCGCGCTGCGGGACCGCTTCACCGACTGCATCGGCTGCGGGTGCCTGTCGCTGAAATCCTGCCCGTACTCGAATCCGGACGACGTCCTCGGCCAGGGCGGCGCGGGGGCGCGGCGGTTTCCGCATTAGGTTCCCGCGCGCGCCCCGTGCCGCACGGTTTCCCGCGCGCTCCCCTGCCGCACGCCTCGCGGGTCGCGGATCGCGGTCGCGGATCGCGGTCGCAGGTCACGGGTCGCGGGTCCGGATCGCGGCTGCGGATCGAGCGGGTCCGGGTCCGCGGGTCCGGGTCGCGGGTCGTGAGGGGAACTTCGAGGGACTCAGATTCCGTGAAGGGGCCCCTCACGGACGTCGGCGGGTCGTGAGGGCCACCCTGAGGGACTCAGAGTCCGCGAGGGCCACCCTCACGGACCCGAACTGCCGTGAGGGTGGCCCTCACGGAACCAGCGGGCCGGACCAGCGCGCGAGCAACAGGCCCGCGCGCCAGAGGGGGCGCCGTTATCCGCCGAGCGCCGCCCGGAAATACCGCCCCGTGGCGCCGTCGTGCTCGGCGAGGCCCTTCGGCGTCCCGGTGTAGAGCACCTGGCCGCCGTTCTCGCCCGCGCCGGGGCCGAGGTCGAGCACCCAGTCCGCGGCGGCGACCACGTGCAGCGAATGCTCGACCACGACGAGCGTCCGGCCCTCGTCGACGAGCCGGTCCAGCAGCGCCACCATCCGCGTGGTGTCGCTGGGATGCAGGCCCGCGGTGGGTTCGTCGACGAGGAGGTCGTCGCTGGTCGAGTCGAGCTGGCGGGCGAGTTTCAGCCGCTGCCGCTCGCCGCCGGAGAGCGTGTCGAGCGTGCGGCCGCTCGCCAGGTGCCCGAGTCCCAGTTCGCCGAGCAGCGCGGCCAGCCGAACCACGTCCGGATGCGGCACATACCGGGCCAGCGCCGACACCGGCGTGCCCAGGACCTCCAGCACAGTCCGTCCTTCGAGCCGCGTTTCCAGTGCCTCCCGGCGGAATCCGGTCGCGTCGCACTCCTCGCACGGCGTGTCGACGTCCTCGAGGAACGCCAGGTCGGTCCGCCGGACACCGGTGCCGCGACAGGCCGGGCACCCGCCCTGCGAACGCGGGTTGAACAGCTTCGGCGACTCGCCGCTCGCCTCCGCGAACGCGCGCTGCACCGGCTCGGCGAGCCCGAGCCAGGTGCCGACCGTCGACCGCGACGTCGCGACGATCTGGCTCTGATCGACCACCGTGAACCGCGGGTGCCGCTCGGCGAGTTCGCCCGCCAGCGTCGACTTCCCGGACCCGGCCACCCCGGTGATCACCGTGAGCACGCCCGTCGGCACATCGACGTCGATGTCGCGCAGGGTGTGCCGGTCCAGCCCGCGCAACGGCAGCCAGCCGGTCGGTTCCCGCAGCGTGTCCTTGAGCCGGACGCCGGTGCGCAATGCCCGCGCGGTCGTCGTGTCCGCCTTCCGCAACTCCGCCGGCGGACCGTGAAACACCACGCGTCCGCCAGCTTCTCCCGCACCCGGCCCCAAGTCGATCACGTGGTCCGCGGCGACCATCACCGCTTCGTGGTGGTCCACCACCAGCACCGTGTTGCCGTGATCACGCAGCCGCCGTAGTACATCAACGAGGGACGCGACGTCGGCGGGATGCAGCCCGTCCGTCGGTTCGTCGAGCACGTACGTGAGGTCGGTGAGGCTCGATCCCAAGTGCCGCACCAGTTTCAGCCGCTGCGATTCGCCGCCGGACAATGTCGGCGTCGCGCGGTAGCAGTGCAGATGGCCGAGGCCGAGCGTGATCATCGATTCCAGCCGCAACCGCAGTGCCGCCACCAGCGGCCGCGCCCACTCGTGCTCCACTCCGGCGCAGAACTCCAGCAATCCCGCCGCGTCCCGGTACCCGAGGTCCACAATGGACAAACCGTTGATCCGGCTCTCCCGCGCGGCCGGAGCGAGCCTGCTGCCGCCACAGTCCGGGCACGGCCGCTGCCGGGTCACGTCGGCCAGCGCCGCCCGGACCGCCGGCCCCATCTTGGCCTCGCGTTCGACCAGCAGCCGCCGGATCCGCGGCACCATCGACTGGTACTTGGCGCTGGCCGGGAAGCGGGGCAACGGATTCGGCGGCTTCTGCGTCGGCCCGTGCAGCAGGAACTGCACCAGCTCCTCAGGCCACTCCCGCAACGGCAGATCGTTGTCGAAGAATCCCGAGTAGACATAGCGCTTCCAGATCCAGCTGTCGACCGCGAAGCTGGGGAAGACCATCGCGCCGTCGTTGAGCGAACGGCTGCGGTCGATCATCCGCTCGCCGTCGATGTCGGTGACCGTGCCGAGCCCCGCGCAGGCCGGGCACATGCCGGACGGATCGTTGAAGGAGTAGGCGGGCGAGTACCCCGCGGACGGTTCGCCCAAGCGGGAGAACAGCATCCGCAGCATCGTCCACACCTCGGTGGCGGTGCCGACCGTGGACCGCGAATTCGTGCCGAGCGGCCGCTGGTCCACCACGACGACGGTGGTCAGCCCGCTCAGCGAGCTGGCCTCGGGAGCCGGATCGTGCGGCAGTTTGGTCCGGACGAACGCGGGCATCGTCGAGTACAGCTGCCGCCGCGACTCGGCGGCCAGCGTCGCGAACGCCAGCGACGACTTGCCGGACCCCGATACGCCGGTGACCGCGACGAGCTGGTGCTTCGGAATGTCGACGTCCACGTCGGCGAGGTTGTGCGTGCGCACACCGCGGAGGCTGATCATGTTCGACGGCATGTCTTGCAGCGTACGTCCCGGTGAGGTTCGCTCAGCAGCCGTGGTGCGCGACGTCGCGGAACACCGGCCGGACCGCGCAGCTTCCTCCGCTCCCGCTGATGTCCGCGAGGGGAACCCTGACGGAATCAGAGTCCCTCAGGGTTCCCCTCACGGACATTCGAGCGCTCTTCGCCCCGCGGCGGCTCCCAGGAGATTGGACTTGCTGGTCCATTTTTCCGGAGGCACCCTGGCCGGGCCAGGCGGGCGCGGCCCGCGCGTGTTTTCGGGAACGGAGCGATGACCCCGATGTCTCTTGACCAGTATTACCTGCTCGGACGGTCCGGATTGCGGGTCAGCAGGCTCGCGCTCGGGACGATGAATTTCGGCACTGACGGATTTCACGCGGCCTACGGGAAATCCGAGGAGGAAGCGCGGCCGATCTTCCGCAAGTACGTCGAGGAAGGCGGCAATTTCATCGACACCGCGGACTTTTACACCGCGGGCGAGAGCGAGCGGCTGCTCGGAAAGTTCATCGCCGAGACGGGCGAGCGGGATCGGCTGGTGCTGACGTCGAAGTTCACCAACAGCGTCGCCCCGGGCGATCCGAACGCGGGCGGCAACGGCCGCAAGCACATGATCCGGTCGGTGGAGGCGTCGCTGCGGCGGCTGGGCACCGACTATCTCGACCTGTTCCTGCTGCACACGTGGGACCGGATCACGCCGGTCGAGGAGGTGCTGCGGACGTTCGACGACCTGGTGCGGGCGGGGAAGATCCGGTACGCCGGGCTGTCCGACGTGCCCGCGTGGTACGCGAGCCGCGCGCAGACACTCGCCGACGCGCATTCGCTGCCGCCGATGATCAGCCTTCAACTGCCGTATTCGCTGATCGAGCGGACGATCGAGACCGAGCACGTCCCGGCAGGCCAGGAGCTGGGACTGGGAATCACCGCGTGGAGCCCGCTCGGCAGCGGGTTTTTGAGCGGCAAGTACCGCAGTTCCTCGGCAGGCCTAAGCGGCGACGGACGGTTGACGGGTGCTGCTGGGACCTGGACCCCACAGCAGTGGGAACTGCTGAAGACGCTCGAGACGGTCGCCGACGAGCTGAACGTGACGATGGCGCAGGTCGCGATCAACTGGGTCGCGACGCAGCCGGGCATCGCATCGGCGATCGTTGGGGCGAGCAGCGCGGACCAGTTGGACGCGACGATGCACGCGCTCGACTTCACCCTGCCCGCCGACCTGCGCGACACCCTGGACCGCGCGAGCGAGGTGCCGCCTTCCGGGCCGTACCGGATGTTCACGCCGGACTACCAGTCGTGGCTGATCAACCCCGGCGCGAAGGTGGGCGACAAACCGGAGGGCTATCGGCCGGCGGTGCGCAACTGGGTGCCGGCGGAGCAGCCGTGAACCGCGCGGGATTCCGCGCACTGGTGAAAAATGATTTCCCTCGCCCTTTCTAAGATATAGCGCACCCCGGGGCTTGCCGCAAGCCCCGGGGGATGCCGCACAATCGCTGCTCGACCATGAAATTCGGGCTGTCGGGAGCGAACGTGCGATTGTTGCGGGCAAGTTCGGGGCTTGGGGCGTGCGGGAAAGTCGCGTCGGCAGCGACGGGCCCGATGCGACCGCAGGGGACGCGTTCGCGCGACTCCTTAAGGACTCTCTCGCCAGACGGAGTGATCGCGCGGCCGAACCGCCGACGACCGTCGCGCGACTCCGCGACCGGACGGGCCCGCGACCCGCCCGCTCCGGCGACTCGGAGTCCGCCCGGAAATGCCCGGCCCGCATGACGATTGCCCAATCCGCCCGGCTCGAGCGGGCCCAGCCCCGTGGCCCGATGCACGCAGCCAGCCGCGATGACCCGAACCGTTCGCCATCAGCCGACCCGCCACCGCTAGCCGGAGGCGCGACTGCCAGGCGCACGACGTCAGGACCTGACCGACCTGACCGACCGCGACTGGGCCCGACCGCCCGCCCCAGCTCGAGACTCCGCCCGCCAAGCCGCATCAGCTCGAGACTCCGCCCGCCAGGCCATGGTCCCGGGCGCAGCTCCGGACTCGAATCAGCCGCCAGGACCCGACCCGCTGCGCCGCGACCCGCCTCGCCTGAAGGCTCGGCTCAGCCAGCCTCGACCGATCCCGGTACGCCCTGCTTTCCGCCAACCAGGCACCCGGACTCGCGCCGAGCCCCCTCCCCCGTTCACCGCGCGACGATGGGGCGGCTCGGCTCGGCTCGGCTCGGCTCGGCTCGGCTCGGCTCGGCTCGGCTCGGCTCGGCTCGGCTCGGCTCGGCTCGGCTCGGCTCGGCTCGGCTCGGGAGAGCATGCGGCCAGCCACCGCAACCCGCCAGCCACCGCAACCCGCCAGCCACCGCAACCCGCCAGCCACCGCAACCCGCCAGCCACCGCAACCCGCGACGAGACAAAGCCGGAAAAGCAACCAGTCCCACCACGCCACTTGACAGAAGGTGGACAATAAAAAATCGACGCGTCTTCACCAGGAAATCAGAAGTTCGCGCCGAATCTGGGTTCAGAATAACAGCAGCGAGGGGCACGTGTCAACTCAGGGGTACGAAGAAGAACTGCGGTCCGAACAGGACTACGTCGCCGGGCTGTACCGGCGGCTCGACGACGAGCGCGAGCGGGCCGATAAGCGCTACACCGCTGCCCTCAAGCGAAACGACGGGACTCCGGGCGAGCGCGAGGTCGAGGTGCGCGCCTTGACGCGCGAAAAGCGGCGGTTGGCGTTCGCCGACTCCGGGTTGTGTTTCGGGCGGCTCGATTCGCTCGAGGGCGACCATTCCTACATCGGCCGGGTCGGGCTTTTCGATCAGGACGACGAGTACAAACCCGTTCTTCTCGACTGGCGCGCTCCGGCTTCGAGCGCGTTTTACACCGCAACAGCCGCCACGCCCGAGGGCATGCGGCGACGGCGGCAGTTCCACACGCACGGCCGGCAAGTCACGTCCTTCACCGACGAGGTCTTCGGGCGTGGCGGCGGCAGCGACGAGGAGAACGACGCCGACGCCGCGCTGCTCGCCGCGGTCAACGCGCCCCGCGGGGAGGGGATGCGGGACATCGTCGCGACGATCCAGGCCGAGCAGGACCGCATCATCCGGCTCGACCATCCCGGCGTCCTGGTCATTGAGGGAGGGCCAGGAACCGGGAAAACGGTCGTGGCGCTCCACCGCGTCGCGTATCTGCTCTACACGCAGCGCGAGCGGATGGAGCGCCACGGCGTCCTCGTCCTCGGGCCGAATCCGGCGTTCCTGAACCACATCGGCCGCGTGCTGCCGTCGCTCGGCGAGTCCGACGTGGTGTTCACCACCCCGGGCGGGCTGCTTCCGGGGCTGCGCACGCACATCGAGGACGAGCCGGAAATCGCGCAGTTCAAGGGATCTCTGCGGATGCTCGACGTCCTCAATGCGGCGGTCGCCGACCGGCAGGAGCTGCCGCAGGAGCCCATCCTGATCGAACTTCGCGACATCACGGTCCGGATCGACGGTGCAACAGCCGAGTGGGCGCGCGACGAGGCGCGACAGAGCGGAAGACCGCACAACGAGGCGCGGGCGACGTTCGTCGAGATCGTCACGTACGTGCTCACCGAACGCGCCATGGCCCGCATCGGGCGCGGTTGGCTCACTCGCGACGACAAGGAGGAGTGGGAGGACCTCCGTTCCACGCTCGTCAAGGAACTCCTCGCCGACAGCGCGTTCGTCAAGGCGATCGACCGTCTCTGGCCGATCCTCACCCCGGAAAGCCTGCTGGCCACGCTGTATTCCTCCCCCGCGCGGCTCGCCGCGGCCGGTGCCAGCCCGGCGCTGCTGCGCGAGCAGGGCGATGCCTGGACGGTGTCGGACGTCCCGCTCCTGGACGAGTTGATCGATCTCCTCGGCAAGGCGCCGGACCGGGCGAAACAGAAGGAGGACAAGGCCGAACGCGAGGCGGAGGCCGAGTACGCGGCCGGCGTGCTCGACATCATGCGGCTCGACCGCGAGGAGATGGACGAGGACATCGGCCTCTCGGCGGAGCACCTGCTCTACGACACCGACCTGGCCGAGCGGTTCGTCGAGTACGACACCCGCGACCTCGCCGAACGCGCCGCCGCGGACCGGGACTGGACGTACCGGCACGTCGTCGTCGACGAGGCCCAGGAACTGTCCGAAATGGACTGGCGGGTGCTGATGCGGCGGTGTCCGAGCCGGTCGTTCACCGTGGTCGGCGACCTGGCGCAGCGCCGGTCGGCGGCGGGGGCGCTCGACTGGGGCACGATGCTGGATCCGTATGTCCCGGGCCGCTGGGCCTACCGTTCGCTCACCGTCAACTACCGCACCCCGGCGGAGATCATGGTCGTCGCGGCGGCGGTGCTCGCTGAGTTCGCGCCGGGGGTCGAGCCGCCGGAATCGGTTCGCGCGTGCGGGATCCGGCCGTGGTCGCGGAAGGTCACCGACGACGAATTGCCTGCCGCGGTGGAGGAATTCGTCCGCGATGAAGCGGGCAAGGAAGGGACCAGCGTCGTGATCGGGCCGCCGGACGTGCCGGGTGCGGTGCTGGCGTCGGAGACGAAGGGGCTGGAGTACGACGCTGTGCTTCTCGTAGACCCGGACCGGATTCTCTCGGACGGTCCGCGCGGCGCGGCTGAGCTGTATGTCGCGCTTACCCGGGCGACGCAACGGCTCGGCGTGCTGCACCGCGGCGCGTTGCCGTCGGTGCTGAACGGGTTGGCGGAAAAGGCGTAACCGTCAGGAGCGCAGCTCGGGAGCGAGGACGCTGCTGCGCTTCAACGCTTTCAGCACCACCCCGGTATGCACCGAATCCGCCTGCCGGGACCATCCGGAGCTGCCGACGAACTCGTGCAACGCGGCGATGTCGGGCAAGGTCACGTCAGCGAGCAGCTGATACTCGCCCGTCATCGCCGCCGCGTACCGCACGTACGGCGAGCCCAGCAACGCGCGGCCGATGTCGTCGACGTCGTGCGGGCGGCACCGGATCCACAGCAGCGCCTCGACCGGCAGCCCGAGCACGGCCGGCTCCACCACGGCCCGGATGAACACCTTTTCCTCCCGCCGCAACGCTTCCAGCCTGCGGCGGACGGTCGATTCCGAGATCCCGGCGGCGCGGGCGAGCTCCTCGTGGGTCCGCCGGCCGTCCTCGCGCAGCGCGCGCACGATGGCGCGTTCGTCGCTGCTGAAGGCGACGCCGTCAGGCTGCCGGGGCTGCGGGGTCGGCTGCGGCAGCGAGGAGATCGCCGACGTCTCGTAAGGACTGAGCAGGCCGGGCTGCCATTCGTGGATGGTGCGATAGTAGCGGGTGACGGTATCGGCCGTCAGATCGTGCAGGCCGGGGATTGCCGCCATCTCGTCGAACATGAAGGTCGGCAGCCGGCCGCGGTCGCAGAAGACCTCGGCGACCAGTTCGCCCTGTCCGGTGATGAGGTAGCAGAAGCTCGTCTCCGGCCGTCCCGCGAGCGCGGTGCCCGCCGGACGGCCGAGCCCGGCCCGGCAACGGCCGCGGACCAGCAGCGGCACACCGTGCGGCGAAACGGCGACAACCGTCACGACGCCGGTGCGCAGCAGGTGCGTCCCGCGCCGGGCCACCGTGCGCTCCGGCGCGTCCAGCACCTCGGCGATCCGTCGCCAGGACGCGCGGCCGTCGACTTGCAGCGCGCCGGCGATCCGGCGGTCGAGGGGGTCCAGCCGTGCGGTCATCAGCCAATACTGTGGCTGATTCCGTCATTTGTCGAGCAGCTCTTGTCTGACCCCAGCACCACGCGCGAAGCTGACGTCGCGAACGGACACCGGGGTCAGGAAGGGAAGCCAGTGAGCGCCGAGGAGATCTGTTACCTGCCCGCCCGTGAACTGGCCCGGCGGCTGCGCACCCGCGAGGTGTCCGCCCGCGAGGTCCTGCAGGCCCATCTCGACCGGATCGAGCAGGTCAACCCCCAGATCAATGCCATTGTCACGCTCACCGCCGAGCGCGCGCAGAGCGAGGCCGCGGCCGCTGACGAACGTCTCGCGCACGGCGAGGAGGTCGGTCCGCTGCACGGGATTCCGGTGGCGCACAAGGACACGCACGACGTCGCCGGGGTCCGCACCACCTACGGCTCCCCCATTTTCGCCGACCACGTGCCGGACAGCGACACGCTGGTCGTCGAACGAATCCGCAACGCGGGCGCGATCACGCTCGGCAAGACGAACGCGCCGGAATTCGGGGCCGGTTCGCACACCATGAATCCCGTTTTCGGAGCCACGCGCAACCCGTATCGGCGGGATCTTTCCGCTGGCGGCAGCAGTGGCGGCGCGGCGGCGGCGCTGGCCGCGGGTCTGCAGCCGCTCGCCGAGGGCAGTGACATGGGCGGTTCGCTGCGGAATCCGGCGTCGTTCTGCAACGTCGTCGGGCTGCGTCCGTCGCCGGGACGCGTGCCGACCTGGCCGGCGACGCTGCCGTGGGAGGCGCTGGGCGTGCAGGGGCCGATGGGCCGGACGGTCGCGGACGTCGCGCTGCTGCTGTCCGTGATCGCCGGGCACGACGAGCGCAACCCGATCTCGCTCGACCAGCCCGCCGCGCCCTTCGCCGGATCGCTCGACGCCGACCTCGCCGGGCTGCGTGTTGCGTGGTCGCCGGATCTGGGCGGCCTGCCAGTCGACCCGGCGGTCACCGCGGTGCTGGAACCGGCGGTGAAGGTGTTCGCCGAGCTCGGCTGTCGCGTCGAACCGGCCTGCCCGGCCCTCGCCTCCGCCGACGAGGTGTTCCGCACCTTGCGCGGCTGGCTCTTCCACGCCGGGTTCAGCGGTCTGCTCGAAGAACATCCTGACAAGATGAAGCAGACCCTCAGGGACAACATTGCTTTCGGCGCAACGCTTTCCGGTGCCGACATCGCGAGCGCGCAGACGCGGCAGCTGCAGCTCATCAGCGGGATGCGGGAGTTCTTCAGCCAGTACGACCTGCTGCTCGCGCCGGTGAGCCAGGTGCCGCCGTTCCCGGTGGAGTGGGAGTATCCGGAAACTGTTGCCGGGCAACCGATGCACGACTATCTGGAGTGGATGCGCTCGGCGTATTCGATCTCGGCGACTGGCTGCCCGGCTCTCTCGGTGCCTGCGGGGTTCACCGAAGACGGACGGCCGGTGGGGCTGCAGATCATCGCACCGATGCGGGGCGAGCTAGGGCTGTTGCGCGCCGCGCACGCTTTCGAACAGGCCACTGGGTACGGGAAGCAGCGGCCGGTCTTCTGAGCTGCCCAGCTCGCCGCCCGCGCAGAACTCGGCTGCACCGAGAATGCCGCTCGCACGGGCGGTGATCCGGTCCACGTCCCCGCGCTCCGCGACGGGCAGCGCTGCGCCAACCCCGGCGCGAGAAGCCGCAGCCGCACGGCTTCGCGAGCCGCACCGGCCAACGCATGTGCGCCCGCCAAACCCTCCAGCTCGTTCTCGGCGACCGGCTGCCCGGCCCTGCCGGTGTCTGCGGGGTTCACCGAAGACGGACGGCCGGTAGGGCTGCAGATCTTCGCACCGATGCGGGCCGAGCTGGGGCTGTCGGCGCCGCGCACGCTTTCGCACGGGAGCCAGCGGCCGGTCTTCTGAGCTGCCCTGCCGCGCAGGCCAAGGTCCGTGAAGGCCTCCTTCCGGGAATCAGATTCCCTCAAGGAGCCCTTCACGGACCGTCAGCGGCGCTCCCAGCTGGCCGCCCGCGCGGAACTCGGCCGCGAAATCCTCCGCACCGAGAATGCCGCTCGCGCGGGCGGTGATCCGGTCCACGTCGCCCCGCTCCGCAGCGGGCAGCGGTGCACCAACCCTGGCGCGAGAAGCCGCAGCCGCGCCCAGCAACCGCGCGGCTTCGCGGGCCGCACCGGCCAACGCGTGGGCGCCCGCCAAACCTTCCAGCGCCAGTGCAATCGCGCGCGGATCCCCGGTCCGGTGGGCGATCTCGTAACCTTCCCGCTGCCGCAGCAACGCGGCCTCCGGAGCTCCGCGCAATTCGGCGACGAAACCGAGTTCCGCGAGGATCAATGTGTTCCCCGGTTCGAAATCGACCTGCTTGTTCCATTCGAGCAGCGTCCGCAAATGCCGCTCGGCGAGATCGAGGTCGCCCTCGCGCCGGGCGCCGAGAGCCAGCCCGGTCAGCGCATACATCTCCCCCGGCGTGAAGCCGTGCTCCGCGGCGACCTCGCGAGCGCGGTCATGCAGTTCGCGGGCGGCGGTGTAGTCTTTGCGCAGCAACGCAACCCGGCCCAACCACGACAGCTGGTATGACGCTTCCGGCCACAAGCCCAGTTCCTCGGCGATCCGCAATCCGTCGACGTGGACCGCCTCAGCGCGCGCGTAGTCCCCCGCAAGGGAACTGAGTGCGCCCCGCGCGAAAATCGCCTGCAGCTGGCCCCATTTGTCGCCGATTTCGGTGAACAATTCCGCGCAACGATCGGCGTAACGCCATGCTGCCGCGACATCGCCTCTCGACAACACCTGGCTCGCGCGGTCGCCACTCGCCGCAGCGATTCCCCACCGGTCGTCGACAGCCTCGAAGGCGGCGAGGGCGTCCAGGGTCAGCGGTTCGGCACCGGTCAGATCGGCCACTGTGGACAGTGCGTAGCCGATGAACCACTTGGCTCGGGCGCTCATTGGCTGTTCGGCCACGGGACGCCAGTCGGGCCGGTCGCCAGCCAGGATGCCGAGCGCGGTGAGCGTCGCCTGTGCTTCCGCGCGCAGTTCGGGATCGCCGCCGGGCAAGCCGAGCGCGGCGCGCAGGGAACGCATCGCCTCGGCCATCCGGCCGCGCAGGAATCGGTACCAGGACAGCCGGTTCGCCAGCCGCAACGCGTCGTCGGCGCTCCCCCAACCGGCCAGATTTTCCGCTGCGGCACGGAGATTCGGCAGGTCCGCATCAAGGCGTTGCAGCCAGCGTCGTTGGTCGCGACCGCGGAGACCAGCGTCCGCGACACCGGCGAGCTGGACGTAATACTCCGCGTGCCGACGCCGCGTCTTTTCGACCGCGCCGGCCTCGCGCAGTCGCTCCAGGCCGTAAACCGCTACCGATTCGAGCAGCCGGTACCGCGCGTTGTTCGCGGGCACGACCAGCGAGCGGTCGACGAGCTTAGCCAGCAGACCCAGCACCTCGTCTACTTCGACGCCGTCGCCTGCGCAGACTGCCTCGGCCGCGTCCAACGCGCAATCCTCGGTGTGCACCGATAGACGTTGCAGCACAAGGCGTTCAGGCTCGCTCAGGAGTTCCCAGCTCCAGTCGATCATCGCGCGCAAAGTCTGCTGCCGGGCGGGTACGCCGCGACGGGTGGTGTCGAGCAGGCGGAACCGATCATCCAGACGGCGCAGCAACTCCTGGACGCCCAGCGCGCGCACGCGGGTCGCGGCTAGTTCGAGTGCCAGCGGCAATCCGTCCAGTTTCCGGCAAATCTCCGCGACCGCAGCCGAATCAGCACTGTCCACAGTGAACCCGGTGTCGGCTACCCGGGCGGTGAAAAGCTGCGCGGCGCTGTCGTGGTCCAGCGGCGGCACCGGGAATTGCGTTTCCCCGGTAATCCCGAGCGGCTCCCGGCTGGTGGCGAGGATCCGCAGTCCGGGCGCGGCCGCCAGCAGTCGTGCGGTCAGCACGGCGACCGGCTCGATCAGCTGCTCGCAGTTGTCCAGGACGACGAGGGTTTCCTTGCCCCGCAACGACTCAGCCAGCCGTTCCACGGGATCCGCCTGCGAAGGAACCGCCGCGTCCCGGATTCCCAGCGTGGCGGCGATCGCCTCCACGACCCATTCGATCGGCGGACATTGGCTCAACGCGCATTCATGCCGGTCCATGCCGGTGAGTTCCACGAGCCACGCGCCCGCGGCGAAGTCGCCGCCGAGCCGGTGCGCGGTCTCCAGCGCGAGCCGGGTTTTGCCGACGCCGCCGGGCCCGGTGAGCGTGACCAGGCGAGACTCGCTGACGAGCGTGCTGACGGCCCGCACCGCGGCGGTCCGGCCGACCAGTTCGGTGAGCGGCACCGGAAGCTGCGGGACGACGGCGGTCAGCGCCGGGTCCTGCGCCAGGATCGACCGGTGCAGCGCGGCGAGTTCGGGCCCCGGGTCCAGGCCTAGCTCATCGGCTAGACAGCGGCGCAACTCGTCGTAGGAGGCCAGCGCTTCGCTCTGCCGGCCCGCCGCATACAGCGCGCGCAACTGGAGAGCGCGCAGGCGTTCCCGCAACGGATGCTGGCGGACGAGGTCGGCGAGTTCCGCGGTGAGCGCGGCATGTTCGCCCAGAGCGAGCCGGGCGTCGGCGAGGTTTTCTTGCGCGGCAAGGCGATCCTCGTCGAGCCGCTGGATCACCGGCTGCGCGAAGGGTTCGTCGGCGAACTCGGCGAGCGCCGGGCCCCGCCACAACGCCAGCGCTTCAGTGAGCAGCTCGACCTTCGACTGCGGATCCGCCGCCGTGCTTGCCGCAACGGTTAACACACGAAACCGTCCGACGTCGACCGCCTCCGGCTCGGTCCGCAGGACGTAACCGGGTGCCTGATGGACGAGCGCGCGACCCTGCCCCGGTTCGGCGGCTTCGAGCGCACGCCGCAGTTGCGAGACTTTCGTCTGCAGCGTGTTGACCGGATTGCCGGGCAGCTGGTCGCCCCACAGGTCGTCGGCCAGCCGGTCCGCCGACACCGGAGCGCCCTCGTGCACGAGAAGGACCGCGAGCAGGGTCCGGACCTTGGCCTCGGGCACCCGGACCGGCTCGCCGTCGTCGCTGGTCACGGCCAAGGGCCCCAGGATGCCGAATCGCACAGAACCACCGTAACCGCATCCGTGCGCGGACCCCCAGCGAACCGTGCGCGGCGCTCGGCACCGTGGTCGGCAGATCAACGAACTGGAGGGACGACATGTCCGGGAATGCGACCTCGGCGACCGTGCTGGGGCTCGGTGCGATGGGCAGCGCGCTGGCCGGCGCGCTGCTGGAGACGGGACGGCCGGTGACGGTCTGGAACCGCTCGGCGGACAAGACGAAGCCGCTGGTGGCACGGGGTGCGGTGGCGGCGGGGTCGGCCGCCGAAGCAGTCGCGGCGAGCGAACTGGTGATCGCCTGCCTGCTGGACGACGCGTCGGTGCGCGAGGTGCTCGGCACGGCTTCGCTGGCGGGCAAGACGGTGGTGAACCTGACCAACGGCACCCCTCGGCAGGCCCGTGAGCTGGCCGGATGGGTCTCGGAGCAGGGCGGGAAGTTCCTCGACGGCGGGATCATGGCGGTGCCGCCGATGATCGGGCAGCCGGGCGCGTTCGTGTTCTACAGCGGGCCCAAGGACCTCTTCGACACGCACCGCGCGGCGTTCGACGCGTTCGGCGGCAGCAACTACGTCGGCGAGGACCCGGGGCTGGCGGCGTTGCACGACCTCGCGCTGCTGTCGGGGATGTACGGCCAGTTCACCGGCATCTTGCAGGCTTACGCGCTGATCCGCAGCGAAGGCTTGTCGGCGGTCGAGTTCGCGCCGCTGCTGAGCGGATGGCTGACCGCGATGAGCAGCTTCGTCCAGCAGGCCGCTGTGGAGGTCGACAGCGGCGACTACGCCCAGGACGTCGTGTCGAATCTGGGCATGCAGGCGGCCGCGTTCGACAACCTGCCCGCCGCGGCGGCTGACCAGGGCGTCAGCTCCGACCTGCTCGCGCCGCTGCACCAGCTGCTCCTGCGCCGGGCCGCCGACGGCCACGGCGCGGAAAACCTCACGAGCGTCATCGAACTGCTGAAGAAATAAGGAGAAACCCGTGAATGTGACGTTGATCGGGCTCGGCCCGATGGGCCAGGCCATGGTGCGGTCCTACCTGGCCGCCGGCCACGAGGTGACAGTGTGGAACCGCACCGCGAGCCGGGCCGACGAGCTGGTGGCCGCCGGTGCGAAGCGCGCGGAAACGGTCGTGGACGCGCTGGCCGCGAACGAACTGGTGCTTCTCAGCCTCACCGATTATCAGGCGATGTACGACATTCTCGCGCCGACCGAGGACGCGCTGCGGGGCAAGATCGTGGTGAACCTCAGCTCGGACACGCCGGAGCGGACGCGAGTTGCCGCGGAATGGCTGGCCGCGCGCGGTGCGGAGATGATCGCCGGCGGGATCATGGTGCCCGCGCCGGTCGTCGGCACCGAGGGTTCGTTCGTGTTCTACAGCGGCGCGCAACCGGTGTTCGACCGGATCGAGCCTGCCCTGCGCGTCATCGGACGGCCGGACTACCGGGGCGCGGACCCGGGCCTGGCGCAGCTGTACTACCAGTCGCTGCTGGACCTGTTCCTCACCACGCTCTCGGCGTTCCTGCACTCCGCCGCCCTGGTCGGCACGGCCGGGGTGCCCGCCGCGACGCTGGTGCCGTACGCGGCGGAACTGCTGACGCTCGTGCAGACGACGCTGGACGAAACCGCGAAGAACGTCGACAGCGGCACCCATCCCGGCGACCAGGCGAACGCCAAGATGATGGGCGCGACGGCCGACCACGTCCTCGCCGCCAGCCGGGACGCGGGCATCGACACGGCCCTGCCCGCCGCGGTCAAGGACCACTACGACCGCGCCATCGCGGCCGGGCACGGCCGGGACAGCTGGTCCAGCCTGATCGACGTGATCCGCAGCAAGGCGTGATCCGCTCGCGGTCTGGGAAGCCGTCGCCGTTGAGCCCGGCCGAATCCGCGGCCCCGCCCGCCGACGGATCCGCGCCGGTCGTCGGAGGACGCTTCCCAGACCGCGGTTCCGGGCCGCATCCTGGACGCAGAGCCGCGCTGGGGAGGCGCGGACCAGGGGTGGTTTCGATGCTGCGCATGATTTTCACCGCCGAAGACCTGTGCCGGGTGCGAGTGGCCAGCGGCGCGCACCCGACGTGGGAGCTGATTCTGAGCATCAACAGTCTCCAGGACCCTCACCTGCCCCTGGAGTACCGCGGCTGGCGAGCGGCAGTCCTCGGCGGAGCCCGGCGCGCCCCCGCCCGCTGGCGCTGCCTGAAGGCCGCCGCGGAATTGGTCCCGGCCGGGAACTTCCCGGACTTCCTGACGCCCGCGCTGGACGAAACGGACGTCGGAGTCCACTTCGAAGCGATCCTGGCCCAGCCGAAAGCCGCCCTGCGCGAGGACATCGTCCGCACGTTCGCCCGGCACCGCCGCGTACCGCGCTGGGCCCGCACGGTTTACGCCGACGGCAGCACGCGTGGTGTCGTGCATGCCTTGCGCGAGTACAGCGACCTGGTCCTCGGACCCGCGCGGCCGGTCCTGGACCGGAGGGTCGAGACCGACCGCGCCCGGTATGCGGAGCACCTGCTGAACGGTGGGGTCGAGGCGCTGCTGGGGAACCTGCACCCGTCGATCCGGTGGCGCAATCCGGTGCTGGAGGCGGACTATCCCCGCGATCGCACGGTGTCGTTGGAAGGCCGGGGGCTGGTTTTGGTGCCTGCGCATTTTTGCTGGGGCGAACCGGTGACGTTCATCGACGCCGCCCAACGGCCGACGCTGGTGTGCCCGGCGGCGGGGTTGGTGCCGGATGAATCGGTGGGTTCTCGGGAGGACCAGTTGGCGGGGCTCGTGGGTCGTACTCGGGCTCGGCTGCTGTGCGAGTTGGCGGCGGAGGCTTCTACTACAGCGCTGGCTACTCGGTTGGGGGTGTCGCCTGCGGCGGTTAGCCAGCATACGAAGACGTTGCGGACGGCTGGGTTGATCACGACGACTCGGGAGGGGGCGAGGGTGCAGCATTCGCTTACGCCGTTGGGAAGGGCGTTTCTCGAGGCGCGGTAGTTGCAGAGGAAGTCTTTACTGCCGACCGGGTTCCTTCGGCGGGTACGGCGGTTGGTGCGGTGCGGACGGGTAATGATGCGGGGGATTCCAGTTGCCGGGAGGATCGACGCGGTATCCGAACTGCTGCTGACGTCTGCGCAACGCGTTTCTCACCGGGATGGCGACAGCCAGCCCGGCGACGAGCACAAGCACGGAAAGAACGGCAATGATGACGATTGCCCACCAGAATATGTCCACGTCCCCCGCTTCCGTTTCGCTGGACTGACGCGCGCGGCTCGGCCGCCGGTCACCACAAGGATGCCAGCGATGGCGCCTCGCCGCTGGCAAACGACCAGCGGCCGGGGTCATTCGTCAAGAACGTGATCGTCCTTATGGAAACCGTAGAACTCGGCTTGCCGAGCCATGATCTCGCGCATCGACGTGCCTCGCGGAACCCCATACACAGTGCCCGGAAAGTCGAGGGTCCGCTGAACCTCCCACAATTCCTCATGCCGATCCGGCGAGAAGAGTTCAGCCGGATCCCCCGCTGCGATCCAGCCGATGGGGAGCACCGTTCCGGGTTCGAGGCGGGAATTGACGTGCAGCACGCTGTTAATCCGCAGCTCGGCCCCGGCACCGGCGACCGAGCCGGGGAACAGGGAGGCGCCGGTGGCCACGAATGCCTCGTTTTCGACGACGGCTCCGTTGACGTGGGAGTGCGGCCCGATCAGGACCGCGTCTCCGAGGGTCACGGGGTGTGCGGCCCGGCCGCGGATCAGCGCGTGTTCCATGATCACGACGTCCGAGCCGGTGCGGATCTCGCCGTTTTCCGCGGTCAGCACCGCGCCGGGCAGGACCCGGGCCCGTTCGCCGAGGACGACTGCGCCGGACAGCACCGCGGACGGGGCGACGTACGCCGATTCGGGCACCACGGGTCGTTGTCCTCGATGTTCGATCAGCATGACCTCACGCTAACGCCGCCGCGCGCGTCAGGCAGCGGTCCGTTTGGTCGCCGCTCCGCGCGGATATCCGGGTTCGAATAGAGGCAGGAGGGAAGCCATGACGGAACCGTTCACAGTCGGCGCCCAGGCGGCCGAGGGTGATCTCACAGTGCCTGCCGACGCTGTCGGAGTGGTGGTTTTCGCGCACGGGTCCGGCAGTTCGCGGCACAGCCCGCGCAATCAGGCGGTCGCCCGGGCGTTGCAGGACCACCGGTTCGCGACGCTGTTGTTCGATTTGCTGAGCGCCGAGGAAGACACCGACGACCAGCGGTTCGACATCGGGCTGCTGCGGGACCGGTTGCTGCGCGCGCTGGACGAGCTCAGCCGCCATCCGCCGACGTCCGGGTTGCCGGTCGGGTTGTTCGGGGCCAGCACGGGAGCGGCCGCGGCGTTGAGTGCGGCGGCGGCTCGACCGGACGTCGTGCGTGCGGTGGTTTCGCGGGGCGGGCGGCCGGATCTGGCCGAGGACGCTCTGACGGAGGTGCGCTGTCCGGTGCTGCTGATCGTCGGGGGAAACGACGATGACGTGCGCAGGCTGAACAAGGCCGCCGCGGGGCGTCTGACCGGCGACCGGGAGTTGGTGGTGGTGCCGGGAGCGGGGCATCTGTTCGAGGAGGCCGGAGCCTTGGAGCAGGTCGCCGACGCGGCCGCTGGCTGGTTCAGCCGGTATCTTCCGGACGGCGGCGACCACGCGTTAGTCCTGTGAGGTCCGCGTAGCGTCGGGAAGTCCGGGCAGCAGCTTGTCGAGGGTGATCGGCAAATCCCGCACCCGGACCCCGGTCGCGTGATGGACCGCGTTGGCGATGGCCGCCGCGGTGCCGACGATGCCGATCTCGCCGATTCCCTTGCTGCCCATGGGATTGAGGTGCGGATCGGTTTCGTCGAGCCAGTCCGCGCGCAGGTCTTCGACGTCGGCGTTGGTCGCGATGTGGTACTCGGCGAGGTCGTGGTTGACGACGTGCCCGAACCGCGGGTCGAGGACGCTGTTTTCGTGCAACGCCATCGACAGCCCCATCGTCATGCCGCCGAGCAGTTGCGACCGAGCGGTGAGCGGGTTGACGATCTGCCCGACGGCGAACGTGCCGTGCAGCCGCGAAACCCTAACCTCGCCGGTGTCGACGTCGACCCGCGCCTCGGCGAATTGCGCGCCGAACGCGTACATCGAATAATGCTCCGAGGCTGGGTTTTCCGGGGTGTCGGCTTGGGTCTCGTCACCGTCGCCGGGGTCGGAGCCGTACTTTTCCCGGAATGCCTGCGCGGCCGCGACCACCGCTGAGCCCCACGAGGCGGTCCCGGTGGAGCCGCCGGCCACCGTGGCTTTCGGGAAATCGGTGTCGCCGATCCGGACGTCGACGGAATCGGCGGGCACGTCCAGTGCGTCCGCCGCGATTTGCGGCAGGATCGTCCACGCGCCCGTCCCCAGGTCGGCCGCGCCGATTTCGACGACGTAGCGGCCGTCTTCGAACCGGATCGTCGCGCTTGAGCCGGGCATCCGTTTCGCGGGGTACACCGAGGCCGCGACGCCGCTGCCGACCAGCCACGGTCCGTCGCGGCGGACGCCTGGCCGCGGGTCGCGCTCGTTCCAGCCGAAGCGTTCGGCTCCGGTGCGCAGGCATTCGACCAGGTTCCGGCTGGAGAACGGGAGGCCGGTTTCGGGATCCCGCTCCGGCTCGTTGCGGACGCGCAGTTCGATCGGGTCGACGCCGAGTTCCGCGGCCAGTTCGTCCATCGCCACTTCCGGACCGAACATGCCCGGGCACTCCCCCGGCGCGCGCATCCACGACGGCACCGGCACATCGAGACGGGCGAGCCGGTGGCTGGTGGACCGGTTCCGCGCGGCGTACATCATCCGGGCGGGCGCCGCGGTCTGCTCGGCGAACTCCTTGATCCGCGACGTCTGCTCGACGACCTCCATGCCGAGCGACTCCAGCCGTCCGTCGCGGTCGGCGCCGAGACGGACCCGCTGGATCGTCGGCGTGCGGTATCCGGCCAGGCTGAACATCTGCTGCCGCGTCAACGCGAGCTTCACCGGACGGCCCGGCACCGTCCGAGCGGCCAGCGCGGCGAGCACGACGTTCGCGTGCGGCATGCCCTTCGAACCGAAGCCTCCGCCGACGTAGGGGCAGATCACCCGGACCTTTTCGGCGGGCAGGCCGAACGTCTTCGCCACAGTGGACCGTACTGAGTGGACGCTTTGGGTGGAATCCCACAGCGTCAGCACGTCACCGTCCCACAAGGCCGTCGTCGTGTGCGGCTCGAGCGGGTTGTTGTGGTACATCGCCGTGCGGTAAGTCTGCGCCACGGTCACGGCGGACATGGCCTCGACGTCGCCCTCGCTCGTGTCTGTCGCGAAGCTCGGGTTGACCTTGTCCGGCTTGTACAGGGCAGGATCGTCGGCGGTGAGCCGGGCATGGAAGGGATCGTTTTCGTAGTGCACGTCAACGAGTTCCGCCGCGTGCCGCGCGGTCTCGGAAGATTCTGCCAGGACGAGGCCGATTACCCTGCCGCGAAAGGGTATTTCGCAATCCTGCAGCACCGCGAGCTCCGCGTCGCCGGTGTCGGCGAGTCGCTCGGCGGTGAAGGGAGTGATCAAACTCTGGACGCCGTCGAGGGCTTCGGCTTCGACAGCTTCGATCCGCACACAGCGGCCGCGGGCGATGGTCGCCTGAATCGGATGGCAGTACAGCGGTGCCTCGACCGGGACTTCGTAGGCATACGTCGCGGTTCCGGTGACCTTCGCCGGGCCGTCGCGGCGAGTAGTTCCGCGGCCGATCGCTCGGGGTTCCAGCAGTCCGGTCATCGGTCGCGCTCCTCGGCGGTCAGGTCGCGCAGCACCGCGGTCAGGGTGCGCGCCGCGAGCGGGATCTTGAACGCATTCCCTCCGTCGAGGCCGTCCAACGCCGTGGCATCGGCGAGTTCGGCGTCGGCGGCCGCACGGAAGATTTCGTCGCTGGGCCGGGCACCGCGAAGGACCTGCTCCGCGCGCTCGGCACGCCACGGTTTGTGCGCCACTCCACCGAATGCGATCCGGATCTCCTCGATCACTCCGTCCGAAATAGACAGTCCAATCGCGACAGAAACGAGCGCGAAGGCGTAAGAGGCCCGGTCGCGCACTTTGCGGTAGGCCGACCGGCGCGACCAGGCGGTGGCGGGCAGCGTGATGTCGGTGATCAGTTCACCGTGTTCGAGCACGGTGTCGCGCTCCGGGTGCTCGCCCGGCAGCCGGTGCAGGTCGGTGAACGGCAGCGTCCGCTCCCCCGACGGGCCGATCACATGGACGCGCGCGTCGAGCATTGCCATGGCCACCGCCATGTCCGACGGATGAGTCGCGACGCACTGGTCGGACGCGCCGAGGATCGCGTGATGCCGCGTGTAGCCGCCGAGCGCCGAGCAGCCGGAGCCGGGCGAACGCTTGTTGCACGGAGTCGTGACGTCCTGGAAGTAGACGCATCGCGTGCGCTGCAACGGGTTTCCGCCAACAGTGGCCATGTTCCGCAGCTGCGGCGACGCCCCGGACAGGAGCGCTTCGGCCAGCACCGGATACCGCTCCCGGACCCGCCGGTCGGCCGCGAGGTCGCTGTTGCGGACGCCCGCGCCGATCACCAGCCCGCCGTCGCCGTCCCGGATTTCAGTGGACATCAAGCCGGTCACGTCGACAAGGCGATCCGGCCGTGCCACACCGAGTTTCAAGTGGTCGACGAGGTTGGTGCCGCCGGCGAGGAACATCGCGGACGGCTCGGCCGCCACCGCCAGCACCGCCTCGGCCGTCGTCGCCGGTTTGCCATACGCGAACGGCTTCATCGCTGCTCTCCCGCCTCGCGGACCGCCGCGACGATTCCGGCATAGGCACCGCAGCGGCAGAGGTTCCCGCTCATCCGCTCGGAGATTTCCTCGTCGGTCCACTGCGGAGTGTCAGCGACCGGCTTGGTGACATGGCTGGGCGCGCCGTCGCCGAATTCGGTCAGCAATCCGGCTGCCGAACAGATCTGGCCCGGCGTGCAGTAGCCGCATTGGAAGCCGTCATGGTCCACAAACGACTGTTGCAGCGCATGCAGCTCGCCATCCTTGGCAAGTCCAGCGGCGGTCGTCACCTCGGTGCCGTCGCAGGACAGCGCGAGCGTCAGGCAGGACAGCACTCTGCGGCCGTCGAGCAGCACCGTGCAGGCCCCGCACTGGCCGTGGTCGCAGCCTTTCTTCGCGCTGTAGTCGCCGATCTGCTCGCGCAACAAATCGAGCAGGGTGCGGCGCGGATCGACGGTCAGCCGGTGCGCGGTCCCGTCGACGCGCAGCGCGATCGTCCGGACCGCACCGGCGGTTTCCGGCCTGGTTTCCGTCTCGCCCGGTCGCATACCGCCGCCATACCCGCTCGTCCCGGCCCCAAACCTCCGCCTGGTCACCGGCCGGGTCGCAAGATCAGCTCAGCCGTCCGGACCGGAGCCTCCCGGGGCAGGAAGTGCCCCACGTCGTCGAAGACCGCCCGGCGATACCCGGCGGTGAACAGCTCGTCCTTTCCCTCGCTGGTCGAGGGCAGGTTGTCGGCGTCCTTGCCGCCGTGGAGCACCAGCGTCGGCACCCGCACCGGCGGCGGCTTCGCGAGTTCGCGCTCCAGATCGGCGTACGCCGGGTCGCCGTCCTGCTCGCCCCATCGGTGCAGGTAAGCGGAGACGGTGATCGGCGGCCAGTCGTCGTTGTCCCAGCAGGCCGCTGCCCGGTCGAAATCAGCGTCGGAGAACTGCCAGCCCGGCGACCACGACGTCCACAGGTACCGGCTGAACGCCCGCCGGTCGCGGCGCATCGCGTCCTGGCCGCGTTTCGTGGCGACGAACCACTCGTACCAGTACGCGTGGGCGAGCGGATAGTCCAGCGGGGCGCCGGGGCCGCTCGCGCCGTGTCCCGCGGACATCGCGACCAGCCGGGACACCCGCTCCGGGAACAGCGCGCCGACCACGTATCCGGCCCGCGCGCCCCAGTCGTGCCCCGCTAGGACGACATCGGAAAGATCGAGGGCTTCGAGGAAGTCGCGGAGATCCTGGCCGAGCGCCCCGGATTGACCGCTGCGCGGCTTGTCCGGCGAGCGGAACTCCGTCGGGCTGAACCCCCGCAAATACGGCCGGTACACCCGGTAACCGGCCTCGGCCAGCGCGGGAACCACCCCGTCCCAGCAATGCGGGTCGTCCGGCCAGCCGTGGACCGCGACGAGCGGCCGCCCATCCGGCGGACCATCCGTTTCGTAGCCGATTTTCAAGTCCGGTGTCCACACGAACTCGGTCATGCGCTCCTCCGCGGCTCGGCTGCCGTTTCCCCGCAGTTACCCAGGACGCACCCGTCACAAAAGCGTCCCCAACGGTCCCAGGTCGAGGTTCAGCTCCGCGGCGGAAAGCCCGTACTGGTCGCGAAGCTCGGCCAGCCGTTGTTCGAGCAGCATCAGGGTCAGGCCGAGGCGCTCCTCCTGGTCCTCGGTCAGCCCGCCTTCCTCGACGCGGCGCAGGGCCTGGCGTTCCATCAGCTGCCGGAGCAGTTCGATGATGGTCAGGACCAGTTTCATCAGGTCGCGTTCCACCGAATCGGCGTCTGTCGCCAGGCGAGCGGGCGCGTCGCGGAGCGCCGCTCCGAGCAGTTCCTCGGCCTCCTGCATCGTCGTTCCTTTCACCAGGGCGCCGGACGGTCTTCGCGGACCGAGGTGATCAGTGCGCGCAAGGAAATGTGCACCAAATCGACCTCGGCGACCGACAGCACGAGATCGCCGGTGAGCACCACTCCGCCGGCGAGCAGCCGGTCCAGCAGGTCGACCAGCGCGAGCCGGTCGGTGTGCTCCACCGCGGCGCTCACGAGATCCCCGCGAAGGAGTACGGGGCCCACGGACCGGTCACCTCGACGACGATTCCGGCGGCCTCCGGCAGTTCCTCGATCCGGGCGAGGAAGCGTTCCCGGGAGCTGTCGGGTACCAGGCAGGCCAGGTTGAGGATGTTGCTGTCCTCGCGCCCGGTCAAGGCGGGATCTTGGTTGCGGTGCCGGTGGATTTCCGCGGACAGCTGCGCGAGTTCTCGCTCGATGCGCTCGGCGACACCGGCGGCCTCGTCCGTACGAGCATCGCGCGCCTTGCGTTGGCGGAGCCGTTGCCGCAAATAGGAACGGCCGTCGGCGGGCTCCTCCTCTTCAGCGGAACTGCGGAGCGAGGCGAAGATTTTGACGCCCCATTCGGCATGATCCCGGACTCGACGCAACGCTTCGGCAAAGTGCGCGGAATGTTCGGCGAGCATTTCCCGCACGCGATGCTGGTCCCGATAGATCGTCGCCATCCGCAGCGGCAGCACTCTGGTGCGACGGTTCGCCTCGTCCACGACGGCGTTGTGCGCACGGGCGATTTCTTCCAGCCACGGAAGGCTTTCCAGGTTCGCCTGCAGGACGGTTTCACCGAACTCCTCGTCCGGGACCGGACTGACCAGCGCGGTCAGCCCGGCCTCGGAAATGGCGGAAACCGGGCGGTCACGGAGCCCGGTCAGGCCCTCGGCCGGATTTCCCGGCGCGAATTCGGCGACCGCGTAGCAATACCAGCTCACTGTTCCGCTCGCTCTCCCCGCGCGAGTTCGAGTTGCGCGCGCAGTCGTTCGTTCTCCTCCAGCAGATCGTTCCGCCGCGAGCCCGACGACAGGGACGGGTCGTGCTCCCACCAGTCGATGCCCATTTCCTTGGCCCGGTCGACCGACGCGACCAGCAACCGGATCTTGATGGTCAGCAGTTCGATGTCGAGCAGGTTGACCTGGATGTCCCCGGCGATCACGATTCCCTTGTCCAGCACCCGTTCCAGGATGTCGGCGAGGTTCGCGCCGCCGCCGGACCCGGTCGCGCGGGACACGCCGAGCGGTCGCCCGGCGGGCAGGCTGGGCTCGCTCATCGGATTCCTCCTCGTCACCTCGCCGAGACTGCCCGGCGGCCGCGGGGCCGGTCGTCCTCGGGTTCGGCGTCGTCTTCCTCGACGTCCTCGTCTTCCTCGTCGACGTCGTCGGGTTCTTCCTCGGCGAACTCCTCGTCCTCGGGCTCGCCGCCGGTGTCCTCCTCCTCGGGAGGTTCGTCCTCGTCGGATTCGTCCTCCGGGCCGCGCACGACCTCGCCGTCGCGGATCTCGCCGCGCCAGCCGTCTCCCGACGCCTCCCCGGCCATCGTGATGAACCGGCGGAAATGCTTGAGGTCGAGGCGCGCCCGGCGGCCCTGCGCCCGCCAGATGTTGCCGGTCTTCTCGAACAGCCCGGACGGGTAGTACTCGATAACGAGCAGGACCTTCGTGAGGCTCGGGGCGAGTTCGTGGAACGTCACCACGCCCTTGATCGTGCCCTTGGCCCCGTCGGTGGTCCAAGCGATCCGTTCGTCCGGGATCTGTTCGGTGACAGTGGCCTTCATCGACCGATTCGACCAGAAGATCTTGAACCGCCACTGCGAAGTGGTGTCGTCGGTTTGCTCGGCGCTGACGACGCCTTTGGTGAAGCTGCTGAACTTCTGGAACTCCGTCCACTGGTCGTACGCCTCGCGGATCGGCACGCCGACGTCGATGTCCTCGATGATGTTGATGACCTTCTTGGTGCCGGAGCCACCCCCGCGTTTGCCGAAGAGACCCGACACGGAGTTCTTCAAGGCTTTGCCGCCGGCCTCGACCATCGACTTGACCGGTGTTTTCCCTTCGGCGATTTTCTCGCCGACACTGAACAACCCTTTCAGCGAGCCGTTTCCGCCAGCGTCGGCCAGCCGTCGGGACGCCTCGCCCAATTTGGCGCCTGCCGAGGACATCACCTGTTCGGCCTTCGCCTGTGCGTACTCCTCGCCGGCGTGCAGCAATTGCTCTGTCGCGGGATTGCGCGAGGCCAGTTCCCGGAGCTTCGCCAAGGGTCCGATTTCCTCGCTGCCAGAACGGGATTCAGCCACGGTTCACCCCCGGGCTTTTCTGCGTCCGGCTGTTCGAGGACGTCCGCTTGCGCGACGCTGAACCGCCGGACGGCTTGCGCGCGGGTTTACGCTCCCCCTGCGCCGAGCTGCGCGGTTTCGCCGGACGTTTGCGAGGCCGGGCAGAGCTTTCTTCCGCACCGTCGTCCTCGCTGTCGTCGCCGTCCTGATCATGCGAGTCTTCCTCGTCCTGGCCGCCGATCGGAAGACCGGCGGCTTTGTCGCGCAAGCTCTCGGTGTGCCCCTGCAGCGAACCGGCAAGCCGTCCTGCCTGGTGCGTCAGGATGTCCGAGGCCAGAGTCTTGCCCGCTCCCACGACCTCGTCCCGCACCTGGTCCCGCACCCCGGCCAGTTCGGGCGACGAAGCCAGCTCGTGCGTGATGTCCGAAAGCAGCTTCTTCGGGTCGAGATTCAGCTTCCTCCCGACGAGCCACGCGCCCATCGTGATGGCCAGTTTGGCTTTCTTCCGTCTCCCGAGCACGTATCCGCCGACCACGGCGGCCGCGACCTTCATTCCCGGTGTCATCTGTTCGCTCCGTTCATCCGGCAACCCCCCGGTCGAATTCTTCGAGCAGATCGAGTATTTCGTCTTCCCTGCGGTCGAACTCCTCCTCGCTGATGTCGCCCGCTGTCAGCTCCTTTTCCAGGGAAACCAGTTCCCGCTGCAGCTGCGCGATTTGTTCCTGCTCGGCGGCGTCGACGACCCGTCCCGTCACCCAGGCGACGCCTCGCGCCGGTGCCAGCGGAAGCAGGAGAAGCTCGCCGAGCAGCCCCACTACTGGTCCTCGGTAAAGCTGTAGGGCGGCAGCGGTCCTTGTGCGCGAACGTCCGCGACCTCTTCGACGAGAGCGGTCAACTTCCGCACCGCGTCCTGGAACTCGGTCATTTTCTCCTTGGGCACCAAGAATGAGCAGTTGAAGAAGCATCCCTCGACCTGGGGCCCCGGGGAATGCTCGGACGCCAGCGGAAGCAGATACCCGAGAATCGCGTCGGCGTCCTCGGCCTCGCGTTGTTCCAGCCGCCCGGCGACCAGTTCGCCGAACCGGACCTGTTCCGCCTCCCCGCGTCCGGCGTCTTCCCGCAGGCTCGCGGCCAGATTCCGGATTTCCTCGTCGCCCGCGAGAATCTGACCGAGGACAGCCTCTTCCCGATGCGAGACTTTGACGTTCATCTCCACGTGCCCGCTGACGCGGTGCAGAACAGCCCGGTACACCTCGGATTTGGCCGCGATCTCTTCTCTCACCGCAGTATCGTCGTCGGCGACGATGCCGAAGCGCATCGGCAACGTCGGACCGCGGTCGCACAATGCCTGCAGAATCTCTTGGTGGGCAAGCAAATCCCGGCGTTTCGCCCGCAGCTCGCCTTCGACGTCGCCGACTACCGCGCTGAGTTCGTCTCCGGCGGGCAGCACCCGCGCGGGCGCTGGCGACGACCCGACGCCGCGCAGATTGCCCACCTCGGCGGGATGATCGGCGAACGTGATGCCGTACAGGTAAGTGCTCATTCGCTCGACCTCGCACTGCTGCGCCGGCTACGGCTGCGAGGCCGCTCCTCAGCCTCTTCCCCGTCTTTGTCGCTGGACTTCTGGAACTGCTCGGCGAAGGTCTCGACAGCACCGGTCAACGCGCCTTTGGACTTTCCTTTGGCGCCTTTCTCGGTCACCTCGCCCAGCAGGTCGGGCAGCGTCGTGGCGCTCGACGCGCGGGTGAGGTCCAACCGGTTGCAAGCCTCGGCGAACCGCAGGTATGTGTCCACACTGGCCACCACGATCCGGGCGTCCACAGTGAGCAGCTCGATGCCCACCAGCGAAACCCTTACGAAGGCGTCGATCACCAGACCCTTGTCCAGGATCAGCTCGAGAATGTCGTAAAGGTTCCCGGTTCCCGGCCCGCGCTGCAGCTGGCTGCCCGAGCTTGACCGTCCGGTCGCCATGGTCATGAAATCCCCTTTCCCTTCCTCACACGTCGGTCTGGCCGCGCGCGTACCGCCGCACCTGCTCGTAGCCGAGGAAGCCGCCCTGTGCGTCGACGCGGACGCAATACGTGGCCATCAGGCTGGTGGTGTCCGGAACCCGTTCCAGCTCAAGCACTTCCACCAGCAGCTTCCATCCGTCGCCGTCCTTGGTGAACGCCGACACGGACTCGATGTCCTTTTCGGTCAGCTCCTCGAACACCGAACGCGCGTCGCGCATCAGAACGGTGGGCGACCGGCGATCCTCAGCCATGCCGCCTCCGGCCGTCGCCGCGTCCTCTCACACCTGGCCGTGGAAACATGAGGGGTCGGCTACCCGGAACGTCCCCGGCAAAACTGGCTACTCGCCAGGAAAAAAAGAAATTCGGCCGAACAGCGCAGCGACGCCCCGCCAGTCAGCGGAAAACGAACTCTCAGTAGCCGCGCGCACGCGAAACGCTCAGCTCAAGGCAGAAGCCACTGTCCACAAAGGATATGTCCGCAGTGGATCGCGGACGGTCGCCGGATCACCACCGCCACCGCATGCCGTGAATCCCGGGCCCCTGCCCGGTCCGGATCACATGCGCGGGCACGCCGGAGCGCACCCGCACCTCCGCGTTCTCCAACTCCGGCCCCGCCGGCGAATCCTGCCGGTACGACACGCATTCCACGGGCACCGCCGCCGGGTCGAAATGCACTTCCAGCAGGTGTTCCGCGATCGGCAGCCGGAACCGCCGGTCGTAGCGCGAGTCCGGCTCCTCGTCCCGGAACGCGAACCGGTACTCCACGATCGCCGTCTCGCCCGGCGCCAGCGGGTGGTCCAGCACCAATTCCGTCACCGAGAACGCCTGCTCCGGCGTCGCCCGCACGATCCCTGGACGGCAATACCGCGCCGACACCAGCTCCGGCGACCGCCCGGGCGTGAATCCCCGCAGCGCCACGATGCGGACGAACGCCGGTTCGTCCAATGCCCGCAGCACCTCTCGCACGTGGAGACCGCGCATCCGGCCTTGGGCATCGACGTGCAGCGTCTCGTGCACGCTCACCGACTCCGGCGAAGAGTCCTCGAAGGAATTCAGCACCATCGGAAGGAGACTGCGGTTCTCCCACAACCGGTCCCACCGCGCCGCGCGCGGGGCCGGACCTCCGGTGCGCGGCCGGTCCAGCAGGGCGCGCAGCGAACCCGGCGGCACGTCCAGCACAGGTTCCAGCAAGGCCAGCGCCCGCAACGATTCCGGCCGCTCCGGACGGCTGCGGCCGGTGCGCCACGAGCTGAGCGTGGTCGTGCTGACGGGCACGCCGGACGCCGCGAGCCGCTCGCGCAGCCGCGCCAGGCCGAGGCCGCTGCGTTCGATGGCCAGCGAAAGGGCGCGTTCGAACGGGCCCTCGGCCAGCGCCTGGGCCAGCCGCTCCCGCACCGGAGCCGGGGCGAACAACCGCATTTCGCCCCTCCTGGAAAAAACGGACTGAGACGGATTGTCGGCACTGATTCACCGGTTGGCAACCCGTCGAAAGTCGCGTCGCCGCCGCTTGCCCGCCACGGGCGTTTCGGCGGATTCCGCTGTCCCGCCGCGCTGCTTACGTTCGGAAGCGTCCCCATCGGAAACGCCTTCCCCAAGGAGCGACATGCGCGCACTCACCCGGGCCCTCGCCGTGCTGACCGGTTCCTGCGCGGTGCTCGGCGCGATCGCCGTGACCCCAGCGTCCGCGAGCCCCGCCGCGCCCGAGGCCCAGCCGTCGATCATCGGCGGCAGCACCGCGCAGAACCCCGGCTACATCACGCGGTTCAACGGCCACGCCAACGGGTACACGTTCTTCTGCACCAGCACGCTGATCGGCAGCCGCTGGGTGCTCACCGCGAAGCATTGCATGTACGACAACAACGGCCAGCGCCTCACGGACATCGACCTCTACATCGGGTCCAACAGCGCCAGCGGCGGCGTGCACGCCAAGGCCTCCTCCACCTATGTCTACTCCGGCGGCGACCTGGCGCTGATCAAACTGAACACCGACGGCGGCAGCACGTTCGCCCGCCTCGCCAGCAGCTCCAGCGACGCGCAGGAGGGCGACAGCGCCACGGTGTACGGCTGGGGCGCGACGCAGAGCTCCGACGAGGGCCACCACCAGTCGAGCGTGCTGAAGCAGGCCGTGGTCACGATCTCGAACACCCAGGACAGCGACAACTCCGGCGGACCCGCGATCACCGCGAGCACGCCGAACGGCGCGGTGGCCGGCGGGGATTCGGGCGGGCCGATGGTCGACGACGGCGTTCAGGTCGGCGTGTGCTCGACGAGCGACCGCTCCAGCGTGACGACCTACGGCAGCGTGGCCGCGGGCCGGGACTGGATTCAGCAGATCTCCGGAGTCTGATCGTCGCGGTACGTGAGGGGAACCCTGAGGGAATCAGAGTCAATGAGGGTTCCCCTCACGTACCGCAAAGCCCGCAACGCAAGTGCGACACTGGCTTAAGGCCGCGCGCCGAGCAACTTCAGCCGAGCTTCTCCAACGCCTTCTCCGCCGATCCGGCGTCCTCCCGGATTCCCAGCCACGGGTCGTCCTTGCGCGCCAGCCGCCGGTGCAGTTTGTCCGGGCCCCAGCCGTTCGGCTCGGCTTTGCCGAGCTCCGCCCAGTCGAGCGGGGTCGCGGAGGCCGCGCCGGGGCGGGCGCGCAGGGAGTACGGGGCCACGAACGTCTGGGCGTAACCGTTGCGGTTCGCGTCGACGAAGATGCGGTCGCCGCGCTGGTCCTTGCGCTGTGCGGTGGTGAGATGCTTTGGGTCGGCGGACGCGACGCGGTCCGCCAGGGCGCGCGAGAGCTCCAAGACGACGTCCGTCGGGGCCGTAGCGTCGAGGGGCGCCGCGACATGGAAGCCGCGACCGCCGGTGGCCTGCAGGTACGCGGTCAGACCGGCGTCGGCGTAGTGGTCCCGGATGCGGCGGGCCGCGGTGCGCGGGTCGGCGACGTCGGTGCCGTCCGGCGGGTCCAGGTCGAGCACCAGCAGGTCAGGCTTTTCCGGCGCGTCCACAGTGGACAGCCAGACGTGGAACTCCACCGTGCCCTGATCGGCCAGGTACAGCAGGGAATCCTCGTCGTCGCACACGACGTACTCGTCGGTGCCGCCACCGCTGCGGGGCACGTGCTCAGTGCGCAGCCACGACGGGAAGTGCTCGCTCGGGTGCTTCTGGAACCAGCCCTGTGCCTCGACCCCGTCCGGGTATCGCCGCAGGGTGAGCGGGCGGCCGCGCAGGTGCGGCAGCATCGCGGACGCGACCGTGCGGTAATGCTCGACGACGTCGCCTTTGGTGAGACCGTCGTCGGGATAGAACACCTTGTCGGGGTGGGAAATCGGCACGGACGCTCCCGGGTCGCGGCGGTCATGGCAGGGTCGGCTCGCGGCAGCCGGAGAGCCAGCCCTTCGACCGCCCGGATGCCCCGCCGCCGGGACCGCGAAACTCCGGCAAGACCGCGGTGCAGGTTCCGCGTGATCGAGAAGGGAAGCACTACCCGAATTCGCGGGATAGCTCGGCAACCTTGCCCAGAATCCCGTCGCCGTCGCCCAGCGCGTCCTGATCGACCGGCGAGATGCGCCACCACACGACCCCCGAGACAACCCTGCTCGGCGGGAGAACAACGAGGTCCCCCGGCGAAAGGACCTCGACCCCGGGTGCCAGATCGTGGTCCACGCGGAGGCCAGGCTCGACGAAGAAGTACGCCCCGTGCGGCGACAACGCCATCGGACCAAGCGGCCGGCCACCGTCGCAGGCGGCGAGCATCCGCCAGCCGAGGTGAGTCGGAGTGCGCAGGACGTCGAAGTGCCGTCCGACCGGCGCGAGAATCGCCTGCCGATGCGCAGACCACCACTCGGAAATAACGCGCCGGTCGACAGTGGCGCCGGACGGGGACACCGCCGGCTCCCGGCCGCCGAGCAGCTCGAGAGTGACCGGATCCCAGCTCGTGAGCCCGTCGCACACCGGCCCCGGCAACACCGGCCAGCCCCGCGCGGCGTAGCTCTCGGCCGCCGAACGCAACGACCGCAGCGCGGCCCCGTGGTCCCCGGCCAAGCAGCGCGAACGGCTGCCACGCGCAACAAGGGTCATCGCGAGAATCCCTTCCGAGAGATCAAGCCGAGGCCGCGCGGTTCAGGACGGACCGCGCGGGGCGAGCAGGAACCCCGACCACCATGGGACCGCGAGGCGTCCCAGACCAGCCAGAAAACCGCCCGGGAACCGGCAGCAAACCGGGCGTCCTCGACGCGAGCGCCGTCAGTTCCGGTCCCAGAGCGCCAGGACGCCTTCGAGGATCTCTTTGCCGCCGGACAAGCCGGAACTGACGCCCAGTGCCGCCTCGCCCGAATCGAAGATCCGGAACATCGCCAAGCAGCGCGAAAAGTCGTCCCGATCCAGCTCTTCCCGGACGTAGTCCGCTTCCGAACGAGTGGCCACCACCAGCACGTCGATGGACTGGCCTATCCCCTCGGCCAGGCGAACCACCCCCGGCCAGGCGATCCCGGACCGGAACGGCACACCTCCGCCGAAGAGTTCCTCCATCCGGTGGCCGAGCACCGAAGAACACTCGCCTCGAACACAGCAGCGGCCCGCGATCGGGCTTGACGGCCGTATGCGATCATCGAGGTGTGCCGCAGTTGGCTTATCTTGAGATGACTGATGCGCGCGAGTTGCGCCCCTCCGCGTCGTCCGCCGACGGACGCTTGAAGCTGATCCCCCTCAACGGCGACGACGTCCGTACGCTGACCCTCGCCGTCGGACGCGACTTTTCCTGGCCGAGCCAGCAATGGGACCACCAGCAGTGGCGTTCCTATCTCGACGACCGGACATTGCGGCATTGGGCCGGCGTGATCGGCGGCGAGGCCATCGGCTTGCTGTCCCTCAATCTTCAGGACGCACCGGAGATCGAGATCGACTCGTTCGGCTTGCTGGCCGAACACATCGGCCAAGGTCTGGGCGGGTTGTTCCTTACCGAGGCGCTCCGGATGACTTGGGCGTTGCCCGCACGGAGAATCTGGCTGCACACCTCCAGCGACGACCATCCCCACGCGCTCGCCAACTACCTCGCACGAGGATTCCGCTCCTTCGACGGACCGTAGGGAAGCCGTCGGCTCCCGTGCGACATCCCCAGCGGTGAAGCGACGGGGACGGACGATTGCCCCATCGCGGCGCCTTCCCGCGTGCGATCCCCGAATCGCAGACAAAACGCGAAGACACCGGACCTCAGGATGCGGCGCAGGACGTCCCCCAGCAGCAACGCGGCGGATACGAGCCGGGCAAGCAGCGAGCAACGCGGGAACCGCCACTGGCCTCGAGGGCAAGATCAGGACTGCGCCGCCGCTCCGCCCTCGATCTCCGCCGGCTCCTGGCACCCCTGGTTCAGGCCGGGTCTTCGAGAGCTTTGACGAGGAGCCGGGACAGCCGTTGGAACTCCTCGGCGTCAGCCCGGCCGAACTTCTCCAGCGCCGGGGTCAGCCGGGCCTCGATCTGGACGAAAGTCTCGTCCACCAGCTTGTGCCCCTTGGCCGTGAGATGGTTGTCCACCACCCGGCCCCTGGCCGGGGAACGCTCCACCAATCCCTCCTCTTGCAGGGTCCGGACGAGACGGCTGACCGCCTGCGGCGTGTGGACCGCGGCGCGCGCGAGTTCCGAGGCGGAGGCTCCGGGCGCCCGTTTCAGCTCCCGCAGCACGGTCCACTGCCCGAGGGTGAGTCCCAGAGGGTGGATGACCTGCTCGATCCGGTCGGCGAAGTGTTGCCGGATGATCCTGGACAGCGCACCGATCTCGATCCCCTGGGGCAGCGGGTCGCCCGGGTTCTTCATGGTTGACAGCGTACCTGCCGCGTTCTACATTGAACCTGAGTTCAATATAGAACCTTTGTTCTATACAAGTCAGCTGCTCGATCGACGGATCAGGCCCGGAGCGGCCAACCCGTGGAGCCGAGCCGGCTTCTGCCCCTGCCCGCGTCCGCATCCGGAGACAGACCATGCCCGCAGCCGCCCGTGCCGCACCCGAGCCGAACGCACGACAGCGAGCCCTGCCCGGCCGGCTGGTCGTCCTGCTGGCCGTTTCCTGCGGGCTGACCGTTGCCAACCTCTACTACGCCCAGCCGCTCCTGGAGATGCTGCGCCGGACCTTCCGGCTCCAGGACTCGACCGCCGGCCTGCTGATCACCCTGACCCAGCTCGGCTACGCCGCCGGCATGGTGTTCCTGGTCCCCCTCGGCGACCGCATCGAGAGCTCCCGCCTGGTTTCCGTCCTGCTCGCTGTCACGGCCCTGGCCATGGCCGCCGGCGGCCTCGCCCCCGCTTTCGCCGTCCTGCTCGTCGCCGCGCTCGTCGCGGGCGCCACCTCCGTCGTCGCACAGGTCCTGGTCCCCTACGCCGCCGACCTCGCCCCCGATCACCTGCGCGGAGCCGTGGTAGGCAAGGTCATGAGCGGACTGCTCGCCGGGATCCTGCTCTCCCGCACCGTCGGCAGCCTGCTCGCGGACGTCGCGGGCTGGCGCGCCGTCTACCTCGTCTCCGCCGCGCTGATGGCGGTCCTGGCCCTGGTCCTGCGCCGCGCGTTGCCCCGCCGGGCCCCCACCAGCACCCATTCCTACGGCGCGCTGCTGCGTTCCACGGCCAGCCTGGTCCGCGTGCATCCTCGGCTGCGCCGCCGGTCCTTCTACCACGCCTGCATGTTCGCCGCCTTCAGCGCGTTCTGGACGACTATCTCTTATGTCCTGGCCGCCGCGCCGTACAACTACTCCCAGCTCCAGATCGGCCTGTTCGCTTTCGTCGGCGCCGCCGGCGCGCTCGTCGCACCTCTCGCGGGCCGCCTCGCCGACCGAGGGCTCGCCCACCGGCTCACTCCCGTGACCTGCCTGCTCGCCTCAGCCACCCTCGCCTGGGCCGGTCTGGCCGCCCAGCAGATCGCCGCGCTCGCCGCCGCCGCGGTCCTCCTCGACTGCGCCGTGCAGTGCTCCCTGATCTTCGGACAGCACATCATCTATCAACTCGACGCGGCCGCCCGCGCCCGAATCACCAGCGTCTACATCGCCACTTTCTTCGTCGGCGGCGCCCTCGGCTCCCAACTCGGCACCCTTGCCTACCACTGGGGCAACTGGCATGCGGTCACCCTGACCGCGGCGGCTTTCCCCGTCGTCGCCGCGCTCGCCTGGACCACCGACCGCACCCACACCAGCAGGAAGCGCGGGGCAGGACGACGCACCCCGAAAATGGACCACCGAAGCCTGCCCCTCTCTCGGAGCGATTCCTGAATCGCAGTCGCGCGTCGCCCGAAATCACACAGTGCGTTTGGTGTCCACGTTTCGGTCATCGTTCACGTGAAGCGGACGCAATCGCGCGGAGCGGCCTTCCCGCCGGGTTAGGACCGATTCAAGGAGTATCCGCTGGCCGTCGAGGCACTCCATCGGCGCATTCCCCCGCGCACGAACGGGAAGCGTGCGCCGATCGGGCTAATTCAGCATGGTTCCAGGAGACCTCCGAGACAAGCGGAGTTCCCCGAGCAGGTTCCGCCGAATCCTTGAATTCCCCTGCTTTCCCACCGCGCTGACGCGCGGAAGGAATACCGAGGTGAGCACCAGTTCGCCCGCTCTTTGTGCGCGGGCACTCGTTCAGCGCACTTTGCCCCGCCTGGCCCAGCCCGCCGATCTCAACCACCAGGGAGACGGTTATTTCCGGCTGATCGACCACACGGCCTGGCTCGCGGCCCTCGAATACGGCAACGACCGACGGCGACCCGCGCGGTGAAACAAAGGGAATTCCCGAGCCCTGTGCGCGAAGCCGGTTTGCCGCACGCCTGCGCGCGGATCGAGCGGGGCCAACACCTCCGTCGAAGTCCGCACCACGATGACCGCTGCCTATTGGTCAGGCTGGGTCGACGATCCCGAAGACCTCGCGACGCCGCCGGCTTCCGCGGAGATGGTGTCCGTGGCGATCGACGTCACCGGAACTCCGCGGGCCGCGAACCCGGTGCCGGGGCCAGGCCGTCGTCGGAGAACCTGTATCCGCACCAGGCCGCGGCTTCCGGCTGTCGCCGCGCCAGCCCGTAACTTCTTCGGCATTCCGCGAGAAACCGGAACTGAGAGCAGCGTCCGCGACCGTGGCCAGACCGTCTTGGCATGCCGCACGACCACGAGCGCTGCGGCATGCCGAGACGGAGATGCGGTACCGGCTGTTCTCCGGACTGCGGCAGCATCGCCGGGACTTCCCGGTACCGATTCGATCGCGGCGCTGTGCGCCACCGACCAACGGCGGTTGTCTCGCCCTGGCCAGCGCTATAGGAATAGCCCGTTCATTGGCGAAAGACCCAAAAGGGGCAACCATATGAGACGACTCCGCTACGCGGTGGTGATCCCGGCGATCGCCGGCACCTTGCTGGCCGGGTTCACGCCCGCCTTCGCGGGCCAGGAGGCTGCCGCAGGCAAGCAGCCGCCGAACCCGGCCGGCATCCCCGCGCAGTACGCGAGCCAAAAGCTGGACTGGCACCCGTGCGCGGTCCCCTCCGAACTGCCGACTCCCCCGCCCGAGGGCGCCAAGGACATGGAGTGCGCGACCTACAAGACGCCGCGCAACTGGTACCAGCCGAACGCCCAGATCGACCTGACCATCGCGGTCAGCCGGCTGAAGGCGACCAAGAACGCGACAGCCAGCGTCGTCACCAACCCGGGCGGCCCGGGAGCTCCCGGGCGCAACTTCCCGGCGCGGCTGCGCAACCAGGCCAAGCTGCGAGAGCACCAGGAGATCGTCGGATTCGACCCGCGCGGCACGGGCAAGAGCACCAACATCACCTGCGGCGGCGCCATCGGCACCGGCTCGGACCTCGACCCGCGCGACCGCAGCAAACAGAACCTGAACCTGATCCTCCAGGCGACGAAATACGCGGCGCTGTCCTGCCAGCAGAAGTCCGGCGAACTGGGCCCGCTGATCAACACCGACCAGACGGTCAAGGACATCGACCTGCTGCGCGTGCTGCTCGGCCGCGACAAGATCAACTGGGTCGGCTACTCGGCGGGCACCTGGATGGGCGCGCACTACGCCCAGGCCTTCCCCGCGCACACCGGCCGGTTCGTCCTCGACTCCGCGACAGAGTTCACCACGACCTGGCAGAAGTCGTTCGACGCGCAACCGCTCGGCTTCGAGCGCCGCTGGCGGCAGGACTTCCTGCCGTGGATGGCGAACTACGACAAGCTCTACCACTTCGGCACCACCGGCGAGGCGGCCCGCCAGACCTACGAGCAGGTCCGGTACGCCCTGACCCAGAACGCGGTCACCCTGCCCGACGGCTCGCACGTGTCGGCCAACGGCCTCGACTCGTTCATCGCGGCGCAGATCTACTCGAAGCGCGCTTTTCCAGGGCTGGCCGACTACCTGGTCAACGTCCGCGCGCTGACCCAAAGCACGACTTCGGCCCAGGCCAAAGCGTCGGCCGCACAGCGGGTCAAGGCCGCCGACAAGAGCACCACGACGTCCGGCCCGCAGCCGCTGATGGTGCCGGCCGACGGTGACTCCTACGACGCGTCGTTCTGGACGATCCCGTGCAACGAAGGCCCGTGGACCGGCTCGCCCCAGAGCGCCGTCAAACAGTCGCAGAAACTGATCGACCGGCAACTGCCGCTGCTCGGCGCCGGCTGGTTCATCCAGCCGTGCCTGTTCTGGAAGAACACCCCCGCCCCGCTGCCGGTGCTCAACGGCAAGGGTGTTCCGCCGGTGCTGATCGTCGAGTCGGAACACGACCCGGCGACGCCCATCGAGGGCGCGCGCCGCGCGCACAAGGCATTCGACAACTCGCGGATGCTGACCATCACCGGCGAAGGCGACCACGGCATCTACGCCGGCGGCAACGCGGGCGTAGACAACGTCGTGGAGGCCTATCTCGTCGACGGCGTCGTGCCGAACGACCAGAACCTCCCCGGCATGCCACTGCCGGCGCCCCCGGGAGCCTGACGCCACAAGGGCCTTTGCGGCCCTTGAGGAATCGGCATTGTCGGCCGGGCACCGGACCCCGCTGCCCGGCCGACGCGCTGCGCCGCCAAGCTGTAACCGTCACTGCTCACTGTTGGCGAACGAGTTATCGGTCGCTGCGGCGACAATGATTAAGTCCGCTGCAAATGCGGTGCGGTGTGTCATCGTTCCGCCCAGCGGCCGGATGCCGGAAATGGCGGCAGCCCAGGATGGAGTCCGAGCGGCCCATTGGACCGACGCTCTGCCACGCGCTAACGGGTCCGGTTATCGCACGCCCCGCGTCGCCGAGGCAGCCACGCCCAGGATTCCGTCTTCACCTGAGCCACCGGCGCGTTCCTCCCACTCCCCCAGCTACGCGGACCTCCGTCCGCGCCGACCGTGCAAGTCACTCCCGAGGAGGCTTGCAGGGTCCGGGCTTGGTGTCGGCCGATAGTTCGACGAGGACTGGCCAAAGGGCCAGCCGCCCTGTTCCCGCAGGTCAGGAACATCCGTCCAACGCGACCCCCGCGGCACAGAGCAGCGCCCGCAACACGTGCGACCCACTGAACAACAACTCACCGGAAGCGCCACCTCGAACTACTTCCGGAGGTTCTTCGCAGAATGCAGTCAAGCAGGCTCTTCTCCGCCCCTTCGCCATTCCTATCAGCGCGGGGAAGAAGGCTCCGACGACAATTAAGTTATACTCTCGCATCCTTAGCTCGATCATCGAAGCCGCAATGCACAAGTCGGCACCCGATCGCGGTTCACCACACGATTGACGTCCGCTGCTTCATCGCGTCTCTGCCGATGGCTCTCTTTAGCCCTGCGACGTTTCGTCGGCAGCTACGTTGATCGGCTCAACCGAAAAACGAACTCGGCGGCCGCGCGGCCCGAACCGCGCGGCGACGCGCCCAGAACACGGCTGCCACAGGCATTGCATGCGCGCGTCGAGCGACGAATCGACATGTCGAGCGAGGGCCGACCACACCAGGATCGACAGCGGCCAATCCGGCGGCGCCGCTCCGAACTGCCACGGGCTCAGCGAACCACCGACGGCCCGACAGCCGACCGCTTGGACGACCGTCACAATCGACACTCAATCGCCCCTACTTACAGGCAGCAAAAAAGCCCAGGTCGCTGACCTGGGCTTTGCTCCCCCGCTTGGACTCGAACCAAGAACCCTCCGGTTAACAGCCGAATGCTCTGCCAGTTGAGCTACAGGGGATCGTGCTCCGCCGGTCCGGATCTCTCCGGGCTGACAGGAAGAACTTTAGCCCATGCCGTTCCGGCCTCGCACAGGGGGGTGGGTCTTGCGGGCAGACGGAGGGAACCCCGCACGGAAGGCGGTTGTGTTGGACAATGGACAGTCGGAAGTCCTGCTGAGAAAGAGGTGTGGCCGCCGATGAAGAAGTTCCTGCTGGGCGTGGGCCTGGGGTACGTGCTGGGCACCAAGGCCGGCCGGGGACGGTACGAGCAGATCGTGCGCACCTACCGCAAGCTGGTCGACCATCCGATGGTCCAGGGTGCGGCGGGGGTGGCGCGGGCGAAGCTCGGCGAGAAGTTCGGGCGTGGGAACGGCTGAGGCAGCACCCAGCAAACCCTCAGCAAAACCCCAGCTCAGGACGGTTTTCGCCAGGTGAGCGAGTACCGGCGCAGTACGTGTCGCCGGTATCGCACGCCTGGCAGCAACCGTTGCGCGGTCGTGCGCACCTCGCGGTAGCTCATCTGCGGCTGCATGGCTGGCATACCGTCTGGGCCGTGTGCTCGACGCAGCGTCTTCACGATGCGCACGACCGGTGCGGCTGCGATCGTCGCTGCCCAGTCGGTCACGCTCGCGTCGCGGGCCAGGCCGACCACTACCAGCACGCCGCCTGGGTTCAGCATGTCTCGCATGCGGGCGAGGGCTGCCTCGAAGTCCAGGTGGTGGATGGTGGCCACCGAGCAGATGAAGTCGTACGTGCCGAGGTCAGCGGAGAGAAAGTCGCCCTCGACGAAGGTGTCCGAGGACAGCGAGCGGGCCTGAGCGATCATCTCCGGCGACTTGTCGATCCCGGTGACCGAAGGCACTGCGGACGCCAGTTTCCGCACCAGCAGGCCGTCTCCGCAGCCGACGTCCAGGGCGGTCGCGCATCCGGCGGACACGGCGCGGAGGATGCCTGGATGGCGGGCGACGTTCGTGTTCCAGTACGACATCAGCCCGGGATCTTAGCGACGACGAAGATCCGCCGGAATTCGAACCAGGTCGTGCCATCGGGACGGGGCGGGTAGGCCTCGTCCAGGAGCGGGGCGAGGTCATCTTGAAAGGAAGCCCAGTCGTCGTCGCCTAGAGCCGCGCGGATGGGGCGGAGCGCGGTGCCGGTGATCCATTCCAGGACCGCTCGAGGGCCGGAAAGTTGTTGTACGTACGTGGTTTCCCAGGCGTCGACCAGGCATCCGGCGTCAGCGAGGAGGTCCGCGTAGTCGCGGGGTTCGCCGACTGCGTCTTCGGCTCGCAGCGACACAGACGACAGCCGTGCGGCCCAGGCAGGCGAGGCGGCTAGCTGGCGGCTGATGGCGTGCGACGGGGCGGAGAAGTTGCCGGGCACCTGCACCGCCAGGACCGCTCCGGCGGGGAGTTCCGCGGCCCAGCGGCGCAGCAGGTCCTGGTGGCCGGGCACCCATTGCAGGACCGCGTTCGAGACGACCACGTCGGTGTCCGGTTTCGGCGTCCACGTCCGGACGTCGCCGACCTCGGCGGCCACCCCGCGTTCGCGCGCCGCGGCGACCATCTCCGGCGAGCTGTCCATCGCTTCCAGGACCGCGTCGGGCCAGCGGAGCGCCAAGTCGAGGGTCAGGGTGCCAGGGCCGCAGCCCAGGTCGACCACCCGGCGGGGCGCATCGGCCGAGATTCGCCCGATCAGGTCGTAGAACGGCCGGCCGCGCAGGTCGGAGTAGTCGAGGTACTTCGCCGGATCCCACATGAGCAACCTCCCGCCGAGCAACAGTACAGTCGTACTGAGTACGAGCGTACTGCTACTCGCCGAGGTTGGCCAGCTTCTCCGCGACCTCCGCCGCGACCGCCTCGACCAGCGCGGGATCGGTGCCCGGATCGGGGCGGACCTGCAGTTCCACGCCGTCGCGGCCGGGGACCTTGCGCTGCACGAACCACGCGCCGCCCTCGGGGAACTCGTGCCGGTGCCGTCCGCGCACCGAGCCGTCGACGCGCAGGCGCACCTGCTGCGGCACCTTCCCCGGCTGCGGCAGCCGGAACCGCACCGGCTCGCGGTCGGCCAGCACCGCGACCGCGCCCGCCCGCCCGGTCTCCTCCGATTCGGTCAGCGTGAACACGCCGTCGCCCCAGGTCGCCTTGCCCACCAAGTGCCAGCCGACCCGGCGCGTCGTGCCGTCGCCGGTCGGGATCCACAGGCCCAGCGACGTCACGACCAGGTGCCCGCCGCCTTCGACCGCCGCCGCGGCGACCGGATCCTCGCCCTGGTCCAGCTCACCGGGGAACCCCGCGGGCAGCCCGCCGCCGAAGAACCGGTTCAGCAGTCCCACGTCACTCCCACCCGCTCGCCGCCTGCTCGCGCAGCGACTTCCGGTACTGCTCCAGCGCGACCAGGTCGCCGAACAGCGCGCGGTAGTCATCCGGGGCCTCGACCGGCGACAGCCGCTGCAGCTTCGACTTGATTTCGCCGATCTGCCTGCCGACGAGGTTCTCCTGCACGCCCGCGAGCACGCCGGAGATGTAGCGCGAGTCCACTTCTCCCAAGGCGCGCAACGGTTCCACCGCCAGTTCGCTGAGCACCCGGCGGACCGTCCCTTCCGGACAGTGCGCCGACGCGGCGTCCAGCAGCGCGGGCCCGGTGAGCCCGGAGGCCGCCCCGCCCGCCTTCAGCACGGCCAGGTGCACCGCGATGTACACCGGATGCGTGAACGCCTCTTCCGGCAGCGAGTCGTACTCCGGACCGGCGATCGCGGGCTGCTGCAGCGCGGCCTTGAGCGCCTCGCGCTGCCCGACGAACCTCGGGTCGTTCGGCGCGGGACGCGGCAGGTCCTGCTTCTCCGGCTCGGGCGCCGGGGTCTCCTCCCGCCGGGCCGCGCCCCGCCGCAGCTGCGGTTCGGCCGGTCCGCGCCGGGACGCCGCTCCGGCCGCGCCGCGCACCCGGTTGACCACCTGCGCGACGTCCTGCCAGCCGACCCACCAGGCGAGCTTGGACGCGTAACCGTCCCGGCTGGCCCGGTCCTTGATCGCGGCGACCATCGGGACGGTCTTCTGCAGCGCGGAAACCTGGCCGTCGACCGAATCCAGGTCGAACTGCTTGAGCATGCTCTTGATCACGAACTCGAACAGCGGCGTGCGCCGGGCCACCAGGTCGCGCACCGCGGTGTCGCCCTTCGCGATGCGCAGCTCGCACGGGTCCATCCCGTCCGGCGCGACCGCGATGTAGGTCTGCCCGGCGAACGTCTGGTCGCCCTCGAACGCCTTGAGCGCCGCCTTCTGCCCCGCCTCGTCGCCGTCGAAGGTGAAGATCACTTCGCCGCGGAAGGCGTCGTCGTCCATCATCAGCCGGCGCAGGACCTTCATGTGGTCCTCGCCGAACGCGGTGCCCGAGGACGCGACCGCCGTCGGCACGCCTGCCGCGTGCATCGCCATCACGTCGGTGTAGCCCTCGACCACCACGACCTGGTGTCGTTTCGCGATCTCGCGTTTGGCCTGGTCGAGGCCGAACATGACCTGCGACTTCTTGTAGATCTGCGTTTCGGAGGTGTTGAGGTACTTCGCCGAGATCCGGTCGTCGTCGAACAGCCGCCGGGCGCCGAAGCCGACCACGTCGTTGCCGACGTCGCGGATCGGCCACACCAGCCGCCGGTGGAACCGGTCCATCGGGCCGCGCTGGCCCTCCTTCGACAGACCGGACGCGAGCAGCTCCTTCACCTCGAACCCGCGGTTGAGCAGGTGTTTGGTGAGCTTGTCCCAGCCGCCGGGCGCGAACCCGCAGCCGAACTGCTTGGCCGCCGCGGCGTCGAAACCGCGCTCGGTCAGGAAGTCCCGCGCCGCCCGCGCCTCGTCGGTGCCCAGTTGCTCGATGTAGAACTCGGACGCCGCGCGGTGCGCCTCGATCAGCCGTGACCGGGTGCCGCGGTCGCGCTGCACCGACGCGCCGCCGCCCTCGTAGGTCAGCCGGATCCCGACGCGGTCGGCGAGCCGCTCGACCGCCTCCACGAACGACACGAGGTCGATCTTCTGAATGAACTTGATGACGTCGCCGCCCTCGCCACAGCCGAAGCAGTGGAAGGTCCCGTGAGTGGGGCGCACGTTGAACGACGGGGTCTTCTCGTTGTGGAACGGGCACAGGCCCTTCAGGCTGCCCCCGCCGGCACGGCGCAGCGCGACGTACTCCCCCACGACCTCGTCGATCCGGTTGCGCTCACGCACCTCCGCGATATCGCTCTCCCGAATCCGTCCTGCCACGGGAACCACAATAGTTCTCCCTCCCCCCGCGCCGTGCGGCACACTCGGGACATGAGCACCACGACCGCGCTGGAGGAGTTCGCCGCCGAGTTCGACGCCCACCGCCCGCACCTGATCGCCGCGGCCTACCGGCTCACCGGCACCCGCGCGGACGCCGAGGACGCGACGCAGGAGGCCTGGCTGCGGCTGTCCGGGCTCGACGACGCGGGCCGCGCCGGGATCCGCGACCTGCGCGGCTGGCTGACCGCGGTGGTCGGGCGGATCTGCCTCGACCGGCTGCGGTCGGCGGCGGTGCGGCGCGAGAAGTACGTGGGCGAATGGCTGCCCGAGCCGATCGTGACGCCGTTCGGCGTGCCCGCGAGCGAGGACCCGCTCGAAGTAGCGGTGCGCGACGACGGCCTGCGCATGGCCGCGATGGTGGTGCTCGACCGGCTCACGCCGGAGCAGCGCGTGGCGTTCGTGCTGCACGACGCGTTCGCGGTGCCGTTCGCGGAGATCGCCGACGCGCTGGGCTGCAGCCCGGCGACCGCGCGCCAGCACGCCTCCCGCGGCCGCCGTGCGGTCGAAGACTCCGATCCGCCCGCCCGGCTCGAACTGGCGGAGCAGCAGCCGGTGCTGGAGAAGTTCGTGGTCGCGCTGCTGGCGGGCGACATCCGCGCGGTCACCGAGCTGCTGCACCCGGACGTGGTCCTGATCGGCGATTCCAACGGCCGCTCGCGCACCAGCCGCCGCATGATCGTCGGGCAGGACAAGGTCGCCCGCTTCGTGCTCGGCGTACTGGCGAAGTACGCGCCGGGCACGATGGACAACGGGCGACCGGTGCTCGTCAACGGCGACCTCGGCCTGTGGCTGCCGCAACTGCCCGCGGTCGACGGCTACCTCGCCCTCGACGAGCGCGTGCAGACGTTCAGCGTGCGCGACGGCCGCATCGTCGGCGTCTACGACCAGGTCAACCCGGAGAAGCTCACCCGGATCACCCGGCCGGAGCAGTGACGCCCCCGGCCGGGCCGGGCGGTCACGGGATCGGCACGCGGCAGGCGTCTCCTGAGGTGAAGCCCTGGTCGACGATGCCGAGCGCGCTGTTCATCCGCGCCCGCGAGTTCTCCAGGCCGATCTGATAGGTCAGCTCGACCACGCCCTTCTCGCCGAATTCGGCCACCAGCTCGGCGATCTGCTCGTCGGTGACCGTGACGGCCGGGCCGGACATCGCGTCCGCGAGCGCGAGCGCCAGCCGCTCCTGGCGGGTGAACAGCGGCGACGTCGCGTACTCGTCGATGTGCTTGAGCCGGTCGATGTCGAGGCCGTCGTGCCGCTGCAGCATCGTGCCGAAGTCGACGCACCACGAGCAGCCGATCTGGGTCGCGACGCGGTACACGGCGAGTTCCCGCACTCCTGTGGGCAGGTGCTTCGACGCCTTCTCCGCCATCAGCTCGTGCGCGATGCTGGTCCGCAGCAGCCCGCGGTGGTGCGCCACGACGGCCATCGGCTCCGGCACCGCGCCGTACCGCTTCCCGGCGATCCGGTAGAAGAGCTTCAGCACCGGGCCGCCGTCAGTGGCTCGTTTGACCGGGATACGAGGCATGTCGGGTCCTCCTTCTGAGTGGTTCGAGGGAGGAACGGGACAGCCGCGCGGGATGTGACAGCGTCAGCGATGCCCGGTGATCGGGCGCACATCCCAGACCCACACGCCGTCCACGAACTGCCCGGGTTTGCGCAGCAGGAGGTCGACTGTGGTGCGGTAGGCGTCGCTGTGCTCGCGCGGGATCAGCACGAGCACGCTGGCGTTCCAGTAGCGCAGATCCTCGATCGCCTGGTCCCGGTCGGCATCGGTGATCGGCTGCGCCTGTTTGGAGTCCCGGACCCGGTCGAACAGCGTCGAGGTCGGCCGCTGGTAGGAGCCGTAGCGGCCGCGTTTGTCGTTCGGGCCCTGCGGACCGACGAAGTAGCCCTCCGGCATCGCGTACTGCAGACCGGCGTCCATCTGCCAGTGCAGCGGTTCCGACTCCCCCGAACTCGGCAGCGGCACCGGCACGACGGTCCCGCCGGGCGCGACGTACATCTGCCAGGTGCCGTCGGCGAAGAACGCGGGCGTCGGCGGGCGTTTCTGCACGAGCAGCTGGGTCGGTGCGACCGGCAGCAGCACGGCCGCGACCGCGCCGATCCAGATCAGCCGCACCGGCAGCTTCAGCTCGCCCTTCCCGGCCGCGGTGAACACGCGATCAGTGGCGATCGCCAGCAGCGCGCCGATCGCGGGCACGCACGCCATCGCCAGCCGCGATTCCAGCAGCGATTCGAACAACGGCAGGTCCGCCAGCAGTTTCCACGGGCCGGGCACGCCGGTGTTCTCGTGCAGCACGGTGATTTCGGAGCCGAGCGAGAGCCAGGCCATCAGGAACATCGAGATCGCCAGCGAACGGGCCACGACCTCGCGCCACAGCCACGCGGTGACCACAACCATCAGCACGATCAGCGGCCAGCCGAAGAACGCGTTCTCCTCGGTGCGGTTCAGCGACACCGCGGCCGCCGCCTCCGGCTGCCCGGACACCGACTGCGTCGCGAACCGGGTCATCGCGGCGGTGTCGTTGCCGACCTGGCCGTGCTCCAGCCCGGTGTAGCTGTCCGGGCCGAAGAACTGCCACCACAACGGGAACGCGACGACCACCAGCGTCAGCACCACCGCGATGCCGCCGCCGAGCAGCACCGGCCGCACCATCGCCCTGACCTCGCGCCGCCGCGAAACGCAATACGCGACCGCGAAGATCAGGAAGCCGAGCGCGAAGATCAGCAGCGGCTCTTCGCCGAGGAAAATCTGGTACGCGGTGAGTACGCCGAGCCAGATCCCGTTGCGCACCGGGCGCTGGCCCTGGGCCAGCTGGATCACCTTGAGCGCGATGAACGGCAGCAGGAACCATGCGACGAAGTTCGGATGCGCGTTGGCGTGCGAGATCATCGGCGGCGCGAATCCGGCGAACGCGCCGCCGATCGCCGCGGACACCCGGTGCCGCACGAGATGCCGCGAGAACACCCAGTACCAGGCCGCCGCGCTGCCGGCGAGGCTGCCGGTGAGCGCGATCGCCCAGGTGGCCGTCGGGCCGAAGACGAGCGTGATCGGGGTCAGCGGGATACCCAGGCCCAGCATGGCCGTGTTGGCCATCATGTTCACGCCGAGCGGGTAGTTCTGCAGCCCGCTGGTGAGCGGGTTCTCCAGGTGCTGCACCGATTTCGCGGTGACCGCGAAGAACCATTCCCACAGGTTCTGGTCCGACGCGCTGTTCCACAGGTAGCCCTGGCCGAGGTCGGCCCACAGGCCGCCGAACAGGAGCACGGAGAACGCCAGGTACGCGCCGATGATCCCGGCGTCGGCCCAGGACCGGCGCATCCGCGGTTCGGCGGCGGCGACAGCGGCCGCGCCGGGTTCGCGAGGCGGTGCTTCGGGGTTTGCTTCGGGCCGGAACACGCTCACGCGGGGCGCACCACCCGGGCGAAGAAGTAGACCGCACCGGTTTCGGCATGGCGAACCAGCAGCAGGAACGGCCGGTCGACCCGGACTTCGAGCGGGTCGCCGGCGATGAGCGACAGAGTGCGCATCTGGATCGCGGTGGCCGCGGCGCCTTCGAGGCCTTGTTCGTCCAGCCGCAGTACGGCCTGGTGCAGGATGCTGTCCACCCACAGCGGACGGTCCGGCGTGAGACCGGTGAGGTCCGCGTCCGGGGTGAACAGTTCGCGGACGCCGAGGCCCTGCAACGCCCGTTCGAGGTCCGCGCGCACGTCGAGCGAGATCTTGGGCAGCGAGAGCTGGATCTTCTGCTGCTTCGGGCTTTCGAGCAGCCCGCGCAGCGCTTGCGTGTCGAGCGCGGCTTCGGCGCTGTCGAGGTCGCCGTCCGGCAGCAGGATCACCGTCTCGACGCCGCCCTCGGCCGTCAGCCGGACGACCTGCCAGCCGTTTTCGTGCGCGTAGCCGACGGATTCGTCCAGGTGCATCGTCGGCACCTGACGCGCGCCGTCGGGAGTGTGGAAGTCGGCGTCCGCCGTGGCGTGCTCCGGGAACGGGTGTCGCCAGGCGGTTTTCAGGTAGAGCGCGTTGACCAGGCTGGCACGCGTGTTCGGGTGGATCGCGCCCTCGGGCAGCAGCTCCGGGATCAGCCCGTGAGTGGTCTGGTCCACGTCGGCGTTGATCCGCTCGCGCGCGCCCTCGGGGTCGGTTTTGAACGGCGCGGTCTCGGCTTTGCCGCCGGGCCAGCGCACGAGTGCGGCCTGGAAGCTGTCCTCGACGGTGATCAGATCCGAGGTCCAGAGCGTGTTCGCGACGGCCAGCTGCGCCTTGTCGCCCAGCTCGGCCGCGGCGTGCAGCAGCCCGCTCTGGTCGCGGCCGAGCACGGCGGCCAGTTCTTCCGCGGTGCGTCCGCGCGCGGCCTGTTCGGCTAGACCGAGCGCGCTCGCCGCCGAGTAGGGCGAGAAGCACGCGTCAGTTCCCGGGGTCGCGGTCGCACCGTGCAACGCCAGGGTGAAGGTGAGGTGGCTGTCCAGGGCCATGCGGCGACCGTACCGGAACGGGTGGTTCCGCGGCTCACGGTTCGGCAGGCGGCGCCGTTCCGTGCCGTCCGGTGTGCCATCGATGCCATTCGTACGCCTGCGCGTCGGTGAGCGATGCCACCTGGTCCACCACTACTCGCAACCGCGCCGCGTCGTCCGCGGCCGCGTCCCACGCCGGCACCAGCAACGGGTCCAGCGCCTCGGGCGCGCGCCGGCACAACGCCGCCACCAGCTCGGTGATGACCTCCCGCTGCCCGTCCTGCATCGCCAGCCGGCGGCGATCGCTCATCACGTACCGCAGCGCCAGCGCCTTGAGCAGCGCCACCTCCGCCCCGACCTGCTCCGGCACCGCCAGCCGCGCCGCGTACCGGGTGAGCGGACCCTCGCCGTAGCCCGCGCGGGTGCCGGTGACCGCGGCCGAGGCGAACCGGCCGACGAGTTCGCTGGTGAGCCGCTTGAGCGCGACCTGCGCGCGCAGCGAACCGTCCGGCTCCGCGCGCACCAGCTCGGCGACCACCGGCAGGTCGAGCAGTTCCTTCGCCGCACCCTCCAAAGTGGACACCGAGAGCGTGGAGAAATGCCGGGACGCGGCCTCGGCGACCGCCGCGCGTTCCTCCGGATCGGCCAGCAGCCGCAACCGGATCCGGCCGGCGAGCACCCCGTCCTCGACGTCGTGCACCGAATAGGCCACGTCGTCCGCCCAGTCCATGATCTGCGCTTCCAGGCACCGGCGCAGGCCCGGCGCGCCCTCGCGGATCCAGCCGAACACCGTGATGTCGTCCGGGTACACGCCGTATTTCGGCTCCCCGGACCGGCGCGGCCACGGGTACTTCGTGGCGGCGTCGAGACACGCCCGGGTGAGGTTCAGCCCGGCCGTCGCGCCGTCCGGGCCGACCGCCTTGGGCTCCAGCCGGGTGAGGATGCGCAGCGTCTGCGCGTTGCCCTCGAATCCGCCGCAGGCTTGCGCCGCCTGGTCGAGCGCGCGTTCGCCGTTGTGGCCGAACGGCGGGTGCCCGATGTCGTGCGCCAGCCCCGCGGTGTCGACCAGGTCCGGGTCGGCGCCCAGCTCCTCGGCGATGCCGCGGCCGATCTGCGCGACCTCCAGCGAATGCGTGAGCCGCGTCCGCGGCGCGCCGCTGACCTCCGCGCCCTCGCCGGGGCCGACCACCTGGGTTTTGCCCGCCAGCCTGCGCAACGCGGCGGAATGCAGCACCCGCGCGCGGTCGCGGGCGAACGCGCTGCGCCCGTCCGGCCGCGCGCCGGACAGCGCCGCGCCCTTGGGTTCCTCGGCCAGCACGCGGGCGCGGTCGTGCTCGCGGTAGCCGTCACTCACCCCGTCAGCTTAGGCGCGGGGACCGACAATTCAGCCCATCGTCGTGCCGAACAGGTCGTCCGCGGGCGACTTGGTCAGCTCGTAGAACAGCAGCGCGCCGGTTTCGCGGAAGATGTAGCGGACCTGCGTCGACCGCTCCTGCACGATCGGCCCGCTGTGCGTCGGCGCGGTCCACGCCTCCAGCCCGAGGTCCTCGGACATCGTCCGCGACCGGTAGGAATGCCACGGATCGCTGACCAGCACCACTGAACGCCAGCCACGCGCCTTCACCTGATCGGCTACGGCGCGGAGGCTGCGGAGGGTGTCATTGCCCTCGCCGACCGGCAACGTCGCGGATTGCGGCACACCGTGTTTGGTCAGCCACCGCGCGCCCGCCGTCGCCTCGGTGAAGTTGTCGCGGGTCTTCTTGCCGCCAGCGGTGATGACGGTCTTCGAGACACCCTCGGCGTACAGCTGGCGCGCTTTCTCCAGCCGGGCGGTGAAGATTTCGGAGGGCTTGCCGTTGTACTGCGCGGCGCCCAGCACGACGATCGCGTCCGCAGGCGTCCGGTCGTTCTCGCGCGCGACCTGCCACACCCGGAACGCGGTGCCGCCGATGACCGCGACGAGGGCCAGCACCACACCGAAAACGATGCGGCGCACCCAGTTTCCCGCGGTGGGTCCCGTCCACGCATCCATGGCGGACATCCTCGCAGAGCCTTCCCCGGGCGGCGGGAAGGCACCCCGCTCAGGCTTCGCAGCGGAGGCGAAAGGCCGTGAGGGGAACCCTGAGGGAATCAGATTCCCTCAGGGTTCCCCTCACGTACGTTCGCGGGAGCCGCGCCCAGACGGACCGGACAGCTTCGCGCTCCCCGCGCGCCAAGCCCATCGACAGCAAAGACCTGCGCACCGTCGACACCCCGCTCCCCAAGCCACCCTGACTACCCACAAAGCAGGCAGGAGCGCCAGAAAACCTCACCGGGGCGCTTTGGCGCGACGCCTGGGCTAGAGCCAGCCGCGTTCCTCGGACAGCCGCACCGCTTCCGCGCGGGTGCGCGCGCCGGTCTTCCCGATCGCCGACGACAGGTGGTTGCGCACCGTTCCGTCGGACAGGAAAAGGGATTTCGCGATGTCCGCGACCGTGCTTCCGTCCTTGGCCGCGCTGAGCACGTCGCGTTCCCGGGCGGTCAGCAGGCTCGTCCCGGTGGCGAGCGATTCCGCGGCCAGCGCCGGATCGACCACCCGGAGTCCACTGTGGACTCGACGCACCGCCTCGACGAGCTGCTCCGGCGGCGCGTCCTTCACCACGAACCCGGCCGCGCCCGCCGCCATCGCCCGGGCCAGGTAGCCGGGGCGGCCGAAGGTCGTGCAGATGATCACGCGGCACGCGGGCAGCGCGGTTTTCAGCTCGGCCGCGGCGGTGAGGCCGTCCATGCCGGGCATTTGCACGTCGAGCAGCGCCACGTCCGGGGCCGTTTCCTTCGCCGCGGCGACCACCTCGTCGCCGCTGCCGACCTGGGCCACGACTTCGATGTCGGCCTCCAGGCCGAGCACGGTGGCCAGTGCCCCGCGCACCATCGCCTGGTCGTCGGCCAGCAGCACCCGGATCACGCAAGTCCTCCAGCGGGTTCGGCCCGCACCGCGACGGCGGATCCGTCCGGGCTCGGCTCCGGGGCCTCGGCCCGGACGACCCATCCTCCCCCGGGCCGCACCCGCGTCGTCAACGTGCCCCCGACCGCGCCCAGCCGTTCGGACAATCCCCGCAACCCGTTGCCCGGCGTGACGTCCGCCGAGGCACAGCCGTTGTCCTCGATCTCCAGCCAGTCGCGGCCCAGCCGCACCTTGACCGCCTTCGCCCCGGAATGCCGCAGCACGTTGGTGATCGCCTCGCGCAGCACGTAGCCGAACGTGCTGTGCAGCTCCGCCCGCACGTTATCCACCGCGTGCGGCAGCTCGGCCTCGATCTCCGCCGCGCGCAACGCCGCCCGCGCCCCCGCGATCTCCGCGGGCAGCGACACTTCCCGGTACTCGGTCACTGTCGCCCGCACGTCCGACAGCGCGGAGCGGCTCAGCCCTTCCACCTCGCGGATCTCCTGCACCGCGCGGTCGATGTCGCCGGAGCTTTCCAGCACCCTCCGCGCCAGCCCGGACTTCACCGTGATCGTGGTGAGGCTGTGCCCGAGCAGATCGTGCAGATCGCGGGCGACCCGCTCGCGTTCGGTGGCGACCGCCAGCGTCGCGATTTCCTTGTTCGCCAGCTCCAGCCGCCGGATCGCCCGGATCAGGTTGGACATGAAGAACATCGCCAGCGTGACCGAGGCGACCGTGGTCACGTCGTTGACCCGGTCCGCCAGGTCCCCTCGCAGATACAGCACCAGCACCAGCAGGCCGAGCGCCGATCCGTCGAAGATGACCGCCCAGGCCGGCGGGAACAGGAAGGCCAGCGTCGCGGTGGCATAGAGCAGGACGTACGGACTGGCGTCGGTGAGCAGCGCGCTCAGCAGGCCCAGCACCAGCATGACCCCGCCGAACCAGAGTTTCATCCGCCGCGGCTTGCCGAACAGTGCGGGGAAAACCCCGTAGCAAGCGGCGTAGGCGTAGATCGTGACGCCGAGCAGAATCCGCGCCCACAGCGGCCCGGGGTCCTCGACCAGGCCGCGGGTCGCCGGGATCAGGAAGGGCAGCAGGAACGCCGCCGAGAAGATCGCCCAGCCCGGCTTGCCCGGCCCGCGCCGCCCTCCCGGCACCGGGTCGTCCCACCACGCCGCCCGGTCCTTGAGCGAGTACCCGGGCGAGGCCGGCTTGCCGGTCGTCGCCTCTCGGCCGAGTGGCCACACGTTCCTGTCCCCTCCCCGCCCGGTCAAACCCGGGCGCTGTCCTTACGGTATCGCCTGACCACGACAATCCCGAGCGCCAGCGTCCACGCCCCCAGCACGCCGACCGCCGTCGGCAGGCTCACCAGCAGCTGATTCGTCACCGCGGGCCGGGCCAGCCCGAGGACCCAGTAGGTCGGCATGATCTGCGCGACGTCGTGCATCCAGGACGGCATGCCCTCCAGCGGGATCCAGAGCCCGCCGAGGAACCCGATGCCCAGCGTCACGATCATGCTGATCGGCTGCATCGACTCCGGCGTGCCGAACTGGCCCAGCAGCAGTCCGAGCAGCACCAGCGGAATCGTGCCGAGGAAAATGCCGAGGAAGATCCGCAGCCAGCCCGCCGGGTCGAGGTGCACGCCCTGGGAGAACGCGGCGATGGCCGGGACCAGGATGAGCGCGGGCAGCCCGGCGAGCATCCCGGACAGCGCTTTGCCGCCGAGGTAGCCCGCGCCGGACAGCGGGGTCAGCCGCAGCTGCCGCTGCCAGCCGCCTGCCCGCTCGATCGCGAGGCGGGCGCCGTTCGTGGTGGCCGCGGCGAAGGTGCCGAACGTCATCATGTTGACCATGAGCACGCCCGCGACCGCGACGTGGTCCGGCGCGGACTTGTCGGTGAACACCGTGGCCTGCAACAGGAACATGACGACCGGGAAGGCCACGACGAAGATCAGGAACCGCGGCGAGCGGAACAGCCTGCGGGTTTCGACGACCAGGTAGGCGGGATTCATCGGACTGCTTCTTCCGTCTCGTCGGAGGTCAGGGAAAGGAACGCGCCTTCGAGGCCGACCGCGCCGATCTCGATGTCGCGCACGGCCGGAACGGCGGCGAGCAAGGCGCGCAGGGTGGTGTCGGAGTCCGAACTGGACAGTGCGACGCGTTCGCCGCGCAGTTCGAAGGAAGTGACCGCGGGCAGCGTCGAAACCAGCTGGTCGCTGACCCCGGCCGGAAGCACCGCGCGGATCGTGCGGCCCCCGGCGAGCGCGCGGACCTCCGCGACGGACCCGTCGGCGACGATCTCCCCGGCGCGCATCAGCACCACCCGATCGGCGAATTCCTCGGCCTCTTCGAGGTAATGGGTCGCGAAGAGCACGGTGCGGCCGGTATCAGTGAAGGAGTACATCGACTTCCAGAACTCGCGCCTGCTGCCGACGTCCATCGCCGCGGTCGGCTCGTCGAGCACGAGCAGATCGGGATCGGACACCAGCGCGACCGCGAACCGCACGCGTTGTTTTTGGCCGCCGGAAAGCTTGTTGGCCCGCCGGTCGGCGATGTCCTCGACGCCCGCGCTGCGCAACGCGTCCCGCACCGGCATCGGACGGCGGTGCAGTTTCGCGACGAGACCGACGGTTTCGCGCACAGTCAGGTCGTCCAGCAGCGTGCCGCCCTGCAGCATCGCCCCGATCATCCCGGCGCGCACCGCGTCGGCGGGCGTCTGGCCGAACACCGAAACGGTGCCCTCGTCGGGGGTGGTGAGCCCCAGAATCATGTCGACGGTGGTCGATTTGCCCGCCCCGTTGGGCCCGAGCAGCGCCACCACTTCCCCCGGCGCGATGGTCAGGTCGACTCGCTTGACCGCGCGCACGTCGCCGTAGCGCTTCGCGATCCCGCCCAGCCGGATCGCCGCCCCCGCCGCGATTTCCTGTGTGTTGTCCATGGCTTGAAGCCTGCCGCGCTTCGGGGGCCGGTACGCAGGCCGAGCGTCACGACCCGACCGTGACAGGTGTCAGGGGTGACCGGGGCTGAACGCCGGACGGCCCTTCCCCGCGGTGCGGGAAGGGCCGTCCGGAAAGGTTTCGCGCCGGTCAGCAGCCAAGCAGGCGACCCGCCAGGTACGACTCGACCTGGTCGATCGAAATCCGCTCCTGGCTCATGCTGTCGCGCTCGCGAACCGTCACCGCGTTGTCCTCCAGCGTGTCGAAGTCGACCGTGACGCAGTACGGCGTGCCGATCTCGTCCTGGCGGCGGTAGCGGCGGCCGATCGCCTGGGCGTCGTCGAAGTCGACGTTCCAGTGCTTGCGCAGCCGCGCGGCCAGGTCGCGCGCCTTCGGCGACAGGTCGGCGTTGCGCGACAGCGGCAGCACCGCGGCCTTGAACGGCGCGAGCCGCGGGTCGAGGTGCAGCACGGTGCGCTTGTCGGTGCCGCCCTTGGCGTTCGGCACCTCTTCCTCGTCGTACGCGTCGACCAGGAACGCCATCATCGACCGGCCCACGCCCGCGGCCGGCTCGATCACGAACGGGCGGTAGCGCTGGCCCGAGGCCTGGTCGAAGAACGACAGGTCCACGCCCGAGTGGTTCGAGTGCGTGGTCAGGTCGAAGTCGGTGCGGTTGGCGATGCCTTCCAGCTCGCCCCACTCCTGCCCGGCGTTGAACGCGAACCGGTACTCGATGTCGACGGTGCGCTTCGCGTAGTGCGAGAGCTTTTCCTTCGGGTGCTCGAAGTGGCGCAGGTTCTCGGCCTTGATGCCGAGGTCCTTGTACCACTCGGTGCGCGCGTCGATCCAGTACTGGTGCCAGGTCTCGTCCTCGCCCGGCTCGACGAAGAACTCCATCTCCATCTGCTCGAACTCGCGCGTGCGGAAGATGAAGTTGCCCGGCGTGATCTCGTTGCGGAAGGACTTGCCGACCTGGCCGATGCCGAACGGCGGCTTCTTGCGCGACGCGGTCTGCACGTTGAGGAAGTTGACGAAGATGCCCTGCGCCGTCTCCGGGCGGAGGTAGGCGAGGCCTTCTTCGGTCTCGACCGGACCGAGGTGCGTCTTCAGCATCATGTTGAAGTCGCGCGGCTCGGTGTACTTGCCGCGGGTGCCGCAGTTCGGGCACGGCACCTCGGACAGGTCGTCCTCGGTCGTGGTCTTGCCGGTGCGCGCCTCGAAGTCCTCGGCGAGCTGGTCGGCACGGAACCGCTTGTGGCACGAAAGGCACTCGATCAGCGGGTCGGTGAACACGTTCACGTGCCCCGAGGCGACCCACACCTGGCGCGGCAGGATGACCGAGGAATCGATGCCGACCACGTCCTCGCGGCCCTGCACGACGGTCTTCCACCACTGGCGCTTGATGTTGTCCTTCAGCTCGACGCCGAGCGGCCCGTAGTCCCACGCCGACCTGGTGCCGCCGTAGATCTCTCCCGACGGGAAGACGAAGCCACGGCGCTTGCACAGACTGACGACGGTTTCGATTTTGTTGGCGGGCACTCCACGCTCCGGACGCATGCGGGGACAGTTATCGGAAGGTCCAGCGTATCCGGCCGGGCCCCGGAGCCTCCGCGCAGGTCGGAGGTCACGAACGGGTGACCGGCGAGGCCGTCACGACCCGGTTGTCGTCGTAGCCCTCCTGGCCGCCCACGTAGTCGCCGCCGCACGTGACGAGCACCAGCCGGTGCGGGCCGTCGGGGTCGAAGAGTTTCGCGGATTCGGCGGCGAGATCCGATTTGTGGATCGTGCGCGCCTCGTCGATCTTGTACTCCCACTGCTTGCCCGCGGCGTCGGTGACAGTGACGACCTGGCCCGGTTTCATCCGCCAGAGCTCCTGGAACGGACCGGTCTTGCCGGCCCAGTTGACGTGCCCGGACAACAGGGTGACGCCCTGCGCGGCTCCGACGCCGGATCCCCACCAGGCCGCTTCGCCGAGACTCTTCGGGATCGGCAGCGCGCCGTCCGCGCCGACCTCCTCGGCGATCAGCTTCGCCTGCCCGCCGCCGGGCAGCTTGACGGTGCCGGGAGTCTGCCCGGGGTCCGGCTGGGTGTTCTCGGCTTGACTGCTTCCGGCTTGGCCGCTGCCGACCTGCGCGGTGCCGGTCTGCTGCTGCGGCTGCGCGGCGTTGTCGTTGCCGGTGAAGAAAATCAGCACCGCGGCGATGACGGCTGCCACGACCGCGACGGCCGCCACGACGATCAGTGCGCCGCGTTTGCGTGCTGGTTGGGCCTGTGTCCCCTGCATCGTGCTCCCCTGGTCTGGAGGTTTCTCCGGGGAGACATGCGGCGGGACGGCAAAGGGGTTGCAGGGATTTTCGGCGGGGTTGCGGGTTTCTTCGCGGCCTTGGTGTCCGCGGGCGTTTTCGGATGACGGGACCCGTCGCGCGGACGCCGTCCCTGAGCGGCGCGGGCCGGCCGGTTCAGTCCGGACGGGAGACCAGGTCCGCCGTGACGATCCGGTTCTCGTCGTAGCCCTCGGTGCCGCCGACGTAGTCGCCGCCGCAGGTGACCAGGACCAGGCGGTGCGGGCCAGTCTGGGCGAACCAGCCGGGGGCCTGCGCCGGCAGCTGTTCCTTCGGGATCGTGGTCGCGCCGGTGACGCGGTAGAGCCAGCGGCCGCCGGACGCGTCGACGATGCTGACGTTGTCGCCGGTGTGGACGCGCCACAGGTCGTCGAAGGGACCCTTCGTTCCGGCCCAGTTGACGTGTCCGGACAGCACCGCCGCGCCCTGCTGCGCGCCGAGCCGGGCACCCCACCACGCGGCGTCGCTGAGGCCGCGCGGGATCGGCAGGATGCCTTTCTGGGTGATCTCCGTGCGCTTCAGCCGGGCCTCGGAGCCGTCGGGCAGCCGGATGCTGCCGGGGCGTTGCAGGCCGATCGCCTGGCCGTCCGAGGGCAGTTCGGCGGGCGCGCCGTCCTCGCCCGGCAGCGAGCCGGGCGGCGGATCGGCCACGACGGTCTGGTCCGGGGCGGGCACCCAGGTCAGGACGATCACGCCGGCCGCGATCGCGAGGACGGCGATCACCGCTGACGCGACCGTCAGCACGGTGCGCGGCACGGCCTATTCGCCGCGGGTGCGCACGACCCGCGCCGCCGCACGGCGCCGGCCGAGGACGATCGCGACGGCCCCGAAGAGCAGCCCGCCGCCGAGCAGGCCGAAGCCGAGCGGCAGTCGCAGGTCGTCGGACGGCGCGGAGGCCGCGGCGCCGAGGTAGCCGGCCGGGACCTCGGTGGGCACCGACGGCTGCTGCACGGTGCCGCCGCTGCCCGAGCCGTTGCCCGCCGCGGCGACGAAGTTCTTCGGGATCGAGCAGCTGACGCCGCCGAGCACCATGGTGGTCTGCACGTCGCTCAGCTTGGTGTCCTTGGCGTCGCGCGCGTGCGTGGTGATCTCGACGCGCCAGCCCGCCTGCGCGGTGACGTCGCCGGAGCGCCAGCCGTCCTGCTTGATCAGCTGGTCGAAGGAGGAAATGCGGGACACGACGATGTCGGAGACGGTCTTGCCGGGGTCGCTCTGCGGCACGCTCGTGGGCGAGCCCATCTTGAGGCCGGTGACGCTGAGCGTCCCGTTGGCGGGCATCGCGACCTGCTTCAGCGCGTCGTCCTCGCCGCGCACCCAGACGCGGGCGGCCGTGGTGGAGCCGGTGGCCTTGCCGGGACCGGAGCAGTCGACCGAGCTGCGCGCGCCCTCGAGGACCAGCATCGTGTTGTCGAGCGCCTTGGGCTTGTTACGGCTGTTGTCGCGCAGCGCGTAGTTGGTCTCCGCGACTGCGGTGGGCACGTGCGTGGTCTGCAGCGCGGCGACGACCTGATGGTCGCGGCTCGCGATGCCCGCCGGGTACGGGCTCGCCGAGCTGTCTCCGTATTTGCCGAGGTCGATCTCGTAGTTCGGGCCGAAGGTGTTGCGCTCGCCGTCGTTCTTCGGCACCGCCACGCGGTCCGTGCCGAGCTGCGACTGGCCGGGGGTGAGCGGGGACCGCTGGGTCTCGGTGATCAGCGCGCCGCCGTGCTGCGGGTCGCCGCCGAGGCGGACCGACGCCACGTTGGCGAACGACACCGGCCCGGTCTTCTCGTCGACGGCCTGCCCGGCCGGAGTCTGCGCCGCGGCGGCCGGAGCCAGGGCGGGAAGTGCCACCAGGGCCGCCACCGCGGCCTTCGTCACGAAACGAGTCATGTCTCCCCACTGCCCTCCGGCAACCCCGAGCGGTCCGCCACTGTACGAGACGCGACGAAACGCCCCCGCGACAACCTTGCACCGTCCGCCACGACTTGCGAAGCCGACAAGCCAAATCTTCCCGAACTCACCCGATCGGGTCACGCGGAAGGCTAGTCCCCGCGCGACCCGGCGATCACCGGGCCCGGGGAAGGGAACACTACGATGGCGGCGACGGTTATCGGCAATGACATCCGGCTTCGGAAACGCCGCCCCCCGGCAGGCCACGGTTCACGCCGTCGCCGTGCGCGGGAGGCAGCGGCCGAGGCGGGCGGCGGGACGCGAGTGGAGGCAGCGATGACATCGGCACCTTCGAGCGCCTTGTCCGACGGCCTGGGGGCCGGGTCTCCGGGTGCGTCGAGTTCCGCTGGGGCGGGTTCCGCCGGGGCAAGTCCTGCCGGAGCAGGTTCTGCTGGGGCAGGTTCCGCTGAGGCAGGTTTCGCCGGAGCGAGTTCAGTCGCTCTGGGTTCGGCCGGGACGGGTTCCGCCGGAGCAGGTTCCGCCGGGGCAGGTTCAGTCGCTCTGGGTTCGGCCGGGACGGGTTCCGCCGGAGCAGGTTCCGCTGAGGCAGGTTCCGCCGGAGCGGGTTCAGTCGCTCCGGGTTCCGCGGCGGTCGAGAGCGCCGAGGCATCCGCACCACACATCCACCCGGTCGTGGCAGCCGAGGCAAGCTCGGCAGGTCCGGATCCGGCAACGACCAGGAACGTCGAGGCCTCAGTGAAGAACCCCGCCGAGGGCGAGACAGCCGCAGCACGTCCGGCCACGGACTCGGCTGCAAGCGCCGAGACGTCCGCTGAGTCCGCTGCCGCAGACAGGGCAGCCTCACCGCCCCCAGCCACGGGCCCCACCACGAGCGCCGAGGCGTCCACGAAGCCCGCTGCCGCGAACAAGGCGGTCGCAGCACGTCCAGTCACGAGCTCGGCCGCCGCCGCGAGCGTCCAGGCGTCCGCAGAGCCCGCTGCTGCAAGCGAGACAGCCACACCACGCCCAGCCACGGCCACGAGCGTCGAGGCGTCTGTGAAGCCCGCTGCCGTGGACGAGACAGCTGCAGCGAGCCCAGACGTCCGAGACTCCGTGGCCAAGGACATCGAGCCACCCGCGGGGCCCGGCTCCGATCCCGCGGACGAGGCGGTCGGCGGCGGGCAGGCGGAAGCGCCCGCGGACCCGCCGCATCCCGTTGGCGCGGGCCGTTCGGACGGCTCGGCTGGCCGGTCCGCCGCGTCCGGACCGGCGGTCCTGCCCCCGGGCGTGCTCGCGGACGCGGGCGAACTGCTCCGGGCGCTCGCCGCTCCGGTGCGGATCGCTATCGTGCTCCAGTTGCGGGAGGCGGACCGGTGCGTGCACGAGCTCGTGGACGAACTCGACGTCGCCCAGCCGTTGATCAGCCAGCACCTGCGCGTCCTCAAGACGGCGGGCGTGGTGCAGGGCGAGCGGCGCGGTCGCGAGGTCGTCTACCGGCTGGTGGACGATCACCTGGCGCACATCGTCGTCGACGCGGTCGCTCACGTGCAGGAAGGGAAGTGACGATGTCCTCGATCCCCAAGCCGGTCCCGGTGCCCGGCCGGCGCTCCACGAAGCAGCGTGCGGCGGTGGTCGACCTGCTCAGCACCGTCGACGACTTCCGCTCGGCCCAGGAACTGCACGACGAACTCCGCAAACGCGGCGACGGCATCGGCCTGACCACCGTCTACCGGACGCTGCAGTCGCTCTCCGAAGCGGGCGAGATCGACGTGCTGCGCACCGACTCCGGCGAGGCGATCTACCGCCGCTGCTCGTCGCACCACCACCATCACCTCGTGTGCCGCGTGTGCGGGCGCACGGTGGAGGTCGAGGGTCCCGCGGTGGAGCGCTGGGCGGAGAAAATCGCGGCGGACCACGGGTTCACCGAGATCAGCCACACCGTGGAGATCACCGGCACCTGCGCCGAGCACGCGAGCTGACCCTCTTCCGGGCCGCGACCTGCTCTGAGGCTGGCCGGGGCGGGCAAGCCGTGCCGCTGCGTGGCTGTCTGGCCGCAGGGGTTTCGCAACTCTGAGCTACTCGGACCGATCGCGGTCAGGTTCCGTTTGCGGCCTTCTCAAGCGGCACGGGCTTGAGTGGGCACGCGGGACCGGAACCGCTCCGGGATCAGCTGACTGGCTCAGGTGCACCGGGCGGGTGGGCGCGGCGGTCCGCGTTCCGAGGCGGTCGCGTCCGAGGGGTCGGGGATATCGCTCCTTTCAGTACTCATACGGGTCCTTCGGCGCGGTGATCCGTTCGACTGTCGCCGGGACCAGGTCCGGCGTGTAGCTGTTGGCCTCGGTCGCGGTGCCCGGGACGATCTGGCCCGCGACGCGCAGCCAGGTGTCGCTCGGGAAGCGGTCGGCGCCGCCGCCCTTGAGGTGCACGGTGACGGGGGCCGCGTCGGCCGCGCAGCAGCTGATCACCAGGCGTGCCAACAGGGTTTGGCCTCCGGTGTGGACGACGAATCCGGAGACTTCGACGGTGCGTCCGTTCATGGTGCCGTTGGCGTCCCAGCCCGCGCGCGTGACTACCTCGTTCATCGCCATGGGCACGACTGCTCCGGCGGGGAGCGGCGGGAACGCGGCTGCGGACGTGGTCGCGGCGCTGGCGGGCAGGCGGGCTTCGGTGCGGGTGACTGAATCCGCGCCGAGAGCGGGCGGGGCGACCAGAAATACCGCTAGTACCGGGACGACCAGCAGCCAGGCTGAGCGCGCGGGGTGATGGTGGTGGCCGTGTGCGTCTGGATGTTCCGGGTCCGCTTCGGATTCTTGCGCTGCTTTCGCCGCGGCGCGTGCGGCCGTGATGTCGCGGACGATCGCTGTCGCGCCTAGCACCAGCATCACTGCGCCGCCGGCGATGATCCACGGTTGCTGGGCTGGTTTTACGTAGCGCAGGTAGTCGCCGTTGAGGGCGATCTTCACCAGGGCGCCGCCGAGCAGGATCAGCAGGACATTTTGGGTTTCGCGCCTCATCGGACTCCTCCGAGGAAGATCACGCCCGCGATGGTGCCGCAGGCGATCGCCACCACGAAGGTGACCGGGGCGAACCGTGCGGCGAAGGATCGGCCGAAAGTGCCTGTCTGCAAGGCGAAAAGCTTGACGTCGACGGCGGGGCCGACCACCAGGAACACCAGTTTCGGCAGCAACGGCACAGCGGTGAGCGAAGCGGCGACGAAGGCATCGGCCTCGCTGCACAGCGCGAGGACTACGGCCAGAACCGCCATCACTACGACGCCGACGATTATCTGCCCGGACAACACTTCGAACCACTTCGCGGGCACGAGAACGTTGAGGGACGCGGAAATCAGCGCGCCGAGGACGAGGAATCCGCCGGCCTCCACGAGATCGGTGCGGGCGGTTTCGGCGAAGACGCGCCATCGCTGTCCTGGCTGGACGTCGGGCAGGCGGCGCAGCGCACGTTCGGTGATCCACGAGAGTTTGCCCCAGCGGGCCCAGATCCAGCCCATCACCATCGCGGTGGCGAGCGATCCGGCGAACCGCGCGAAGACCATTTCCGGGCGGCCGGGGAAGGCGACCGCGGTGGCGACCAGCACCACCGGGTTCACCGCGGGCGCGGCGAGCAGGAAGGTGAGCGCGGCGGCGGGCGCGACGCCTTGGCCGATCAATCGCCGCGCGACCGGGACCGACGCGCATTCGCAGCCGGGCAAGGCGACTCCGGCCAGCCCGGCGACGCCGACCGCGGCTGACGCCCTCTTCGGCAGCACCCGTTCCAGCGCACGGGCGGGCACGAAGGCGGCGATGGCGCCGCTGATCAGCACGCCGAGCACGAGAAACGGCAACGCTTGCACGCACACCGCGACGAACACAGTGGACCCGGTGCGCAGCGCGGGCACGTCGAAGAGGTCCTGGAGCTTGCTTTGCGCGAGGACAGCCACGAGCAAGACGGCGCACAGGATCTCGATGGAGCTGATTCGGAACCGCCGCGTGCGGGGGCGCTCCTCGGCGGCGTTGTTGGAAAGGGTTTCCACGAAGGCGATGATGCCAGCCGGGTCCGACAGAACCCCAGCCGCAGGTGCCGCGAGGGGTCCCCTCGCGCCGGTTTTGCGTGAATGTCACTCGATTGGGAGGGAGGAAGGGGCGGAATCGGGCGGGTGGCGCGGGAATGGGGCGGGTGGAACAGCTTTGACAGAAGGGGGCAACCAAGACGCTGAGGCAGCGAGCCGCCGCTGGTCCGCGACGACGACCGCGCAGGCTAGGCAACAGCGCGGATACCGAGATCGGCCGAACCACGACGACTCGGACACGGCGGCACACAGCCGAGCCGCGCGCCAAGCCTGGTCAGGAAACAGAAACCAGCTCAGGCCGCTATCTCAAGCAACACGCCGCCCAGCCAGAGTCCGGCTCAAGCAAGGCAACACGCCAGCGCTCAGCCAGGAACCCGGTTCAGGCCTCTACCCCAGGCAACTCAGTCCGAAGCTGCGAAGCAGTGGAAACCACCAGCATCAGCAAAGTCCCCAACGGCGACGGATCCATCCCCTCCGCCGGGAAGGCGTACCGCAACGTCACGTCGACCCCGCGCTCGGTGTGGCCGACGCCCAGAGTCCCGAACAACCCCTGCCCGGCCCGCTCCGCGACCGCGACCGCCAGGGACGGGTCGTCGGGCAGGTCCCAAGCCACCACGCAGGTCAGGCTGAGGACCGTCAAGCCGTCGGCGAGGCGGGTCGCCTGGATGACGCACGGGACGTCCGCGTGGGAAAACGTGATCGCGCCGTCGTCGTCGACGTGGACTTCCAGGTACCGCTCCAGCGCCTCGCGCGCACGGGTGAGCAGCGCTCCGGTCTCGGCGGCTTCCGCGGTGCTCATTTCGTGCTCCCTGCCTGGTCCACCGCGCCGCCGAACCGGCGGTCGCGCTTGGCGAAGTCGAGGCACGCCTGCCACAGGTGCGTCCGGTCGAAATCCGGGAAAAGCGTGTCCTGGTAGACCATCTCCGCGTACGCCGACTGCCACACCAGGAAGTTCGACGTCCGCTGCTCCCCTGAGGGCCGCAGGAACAGGTCGACGTCCGGCATTTCCGGCTGGTACAGGTACTTCCCGATGGTGCGCTCGTCGATCTTGTCCGGGTTGATCTTCCCCGCCGCGACGTCCTGGCCGATCCGGCGCATCGCGTCGCCCAGCTCGGCACGGCCGCCGTAGTTGACGCACATCGTCATGTTGAGCTTGGTGTTGTTCTTGGTCTTCTCTTCGGCGATCTGCAGTTCCTTGATCACGCTGGCCCACAGCTTCGGCCGCCGCCCGGCCCAGCGGATGCGCACGCCGATCGAACCCAGGTAGTCGACCTGGCGGCGGATGGTGTCGCGGTTGAAGCCCATCAGGAAGCGCACTTCCTCGGGGCTGCGCTTCCAGTTCTCCGTCGAGAACGCATACACCGACAGCCACTTCACGCCGATTTCGACCGCGCCGCTCGCGACGTCGATCATCACGGCCTCGCCGCGCTTGTGGCCCTCGATCCGCGGCAGGCCGCGCTGGTTGGCCCAGCGGCCGTTGCCGTCCATGACGAGCGCGACGTGCTTCGGCACCAGGTCCGGCGGGATCTCCGGCGGTTTCGCGCCCGAGGGGTGCGGCTCCGGCTCCCGCTGCTCGTACCCCGCCGAGCGGGTCTCCCGTCCCCTGCGCAGCACTCGCGGCCTCCTGAAGAATGGACTTTCTACCCGGCCGACCCTACTGGGCCCGGCCCGGCAACCTCCCGGGCACGCCGCTCCACGAGCGGAAGCGACCGCAGCTGCCGTTCCAGATGCCACTGCAGATGCGCCGCGACCAGGCCGGACGCGTCGCGGCGGGTGATCCCGGGCGACGATTCGGCGACCGCCCACTCCCCCTGCAGCAGCGCGTCCAGCAGGGTCAGCACCTCGGGCGAGGGATGCACGGAACCGGCGATGCGGCAGTCCGGGCACATCGAGCCGCCCGCGGCGACGTTGAACGCGGCGTGCGGGCCGGGGAGGCCGCAGCGGGCGCATTCGGTGATCGCCGGGGCCCAGCCCGCGTAGGCCATGGCCCGGAGGAAGAACGCGTCGAGCACCAGCGACGCGTCTCGCTGCCCGCCAGCGAGGGCTCGTAAAGCGCCTACGACCAGCAGGTACAGCTTCAGAACCGGTTCGCCCTCTTCAGCTGAGAGCCGGTCCGCGGTTTCCGCGATCGCGGACGCCGCGGTGTAGCGCTGGTAGTCGGCCACCAGCGGCAGGGCGAACGCGTCGACGGTCTCGACCTGGGTGATGACGTCGAGCGACCGTCCGGGATAGAACTGCACGTCCACGTGCCCGAACGGCTCCAGCCGCGCCCCGAAGCGCGACGACGTGCGCCGCACGCCCTTCGCGACGGCCCGGACCTTGCCGTGCCGCCGCGTGAGCAGGGTGACGATCCGGTCGGCCTCGCCCAGCTTGTGCGTGCGCAGCACCACCCCGGTGTCGCGGTAGAGGTTCACCACCCCGACATCGTCGCACTTCGCCGTCGATGCCGGGGCGGGACACCCTGGTTCAGCAGTAGCTGCCGGTGCAGTAGTAGCTGTGCACCTCGGACGCGGCCACGAGGCTGATGATGATCATGATGATCGCGAACACCCAGCCGAGCGCGCCGATGATGGTGGCGACGAGGCACAGCGTGCGCGTCGTCTGCGACGACTGCTGGGCCATCGCGTAGTTGCCCTGCATCTTGTACGTCTGGACTTCGTTCGACTTCATGATCGCGAAGATCGCGATGATCCACATCAGGAAGATGCAGCCGATCGCCCAGCCCTTGTAGTCCTTGATGGCGCTCATGTCGCCGCCGGGCTGGCCGCCGTAAGCGGGCTGGCCGTACGGCGCGGGCTGGCCGTAGGGCTGCTGCGGGTACGGCTGCGCCGGGGTCGCGCCGGACTGCGGGTACGGCTGCTGGCCGTAGGGCTGCTGCGGCTGGCCGCCGTAGGGCTGCTGGGGCTGCTGCGGCTGGCCGTAGGGATTGGTCATCTGGGTTCCCCCGAGTTTCTCGTGCTTACCGTGCTTACCGTGATCCGGTGCGGATCAGGACTGTGCCGGACCGGGCTCCGGTGTCTCCGGCTTGATCATCTGCGTCGCTTCCGGCTCGGCTGCCGGCTTCACGACCTGGGTGCGTTCGGCGGCGCCGAACGCTTCGGAAGGTGACTGCTGAGGTGCGGCCGGGCGCACGACCTGGGTCGGCTCCGGCTGCTCGAACGCCGTGGGGCCCGGCTGCTGCGGAGACGCTCCGGCGGGCGGCTGCGCGAATCCCGGCTGCGGCTGGCCCGGTTGGACTGGCTGGCCGAACGCGGCCTGAGGTTGGCCTGGCTGGCCGAACGGGGGCTGCGGCGGGACGCCCGGCTGCCCGAATCCTTGCTGCGGCGGGGTTCCCGGGACCGGCGGCTGGCCGTACCCCGGTTGCGGAGCCCCGAATCCGCTTGGTGCGGCGGGAAATCCGGCGTTCGGCTGCGCGGGGAAACCGCCCGAGACCGGCTGACCGAACCCCGGCGCGGCGCCCGGCTGTCCGGGGAACCCGCCCGGCTGACCGAATCCCGGAGCGGCTCCCGCGAAACCGCCAGGCTGCCCGAATCCGCCGGGCTGACTCGGAAATCCGCTCTGCTGCCCGAATCCCGCGCCCGGCGCACCCGAAGGCGCGGGCTCCGCGGGCACCACGATCGTGCTGAGAATCTTGTCCGAGAACGTCTGCGCCTTGTCGTCCCACAGCGGCCACAGGAAACCGAGCGCGAACGCCATGCTGTCCAGCGCGTGCGCGAGGTCGCGGACGAACGCCATCCCGGCCCCGATCGGCTCGCCGGTGGCCTCGCTGACGAGTTTGATGCCGACGATCCGCTTGCCCAGCGACTGGCCGGTGTTGCCGCCGTTGATCCAGCGGTTGAAGACTGTCCAGGCGAGATTGCCGAGAATCGCCAGCAGATAGACGATCGTGCCCGCGACGCCCGACACCAGCGACACGAGCACCGCGAGCAGGATCCCGGCCAGGAGCGGGGCGAAGTCGATGAGGTAGGCGCCTGCGCGCTGGCCCCAGTCCGCGTAGACCCGGGCGGGGCCGTACGGCTTGGGGTAGCCCGGTGCCTGCTGTCCCGGCGGCGCGCCGAACGACGGTCCGCCTTGAGGCGGGCCGCCGGGCTGGCCGTAGGGATAGGTCATCGAGTGTCCCCCTCGTTCGTGGTCTCGGCAGGCGAGCGCTGACGGTGGCCGCGGTGGACACGTCAGTGCGCGGGAGCGTACCTCGTCCAACCGGGATGGGCCGAGCAGGTGTCCGCATCAGGTCACGCGTGGGGCGCGACGGCCCCGGACCAAGCGAAAACGGGGCCAACTCAGACGGACAGGCCGGTGAACGGCGCGAGCGGAATGTTGCGCGCCACGAACCACAAGACGAACACGACCGCGACGACGTGCGGCGTCCAGCGCCAGTGCAGCCAGGACCGCATCGGCGCGCCGCGCAGCCGTCCCATCGTCCACACGAGACCGCTCCACGCGAACAGCGCGACGAACACCAAAGCCACCGCGTTGTAGTGCAGTGCGGCGGAAAAATCGCCGTGCAGCACGCTGTAGGCCATCCGCATCCCGCCGCAGCCGGGGCAGTCGATCCCGAAAAGCAGCTTCGTCGGGCACACCGGAAGCGGGCCGCCGGGCGTGGTCGGATCGCCGAACCACACCGCGACGCACGCCAGGCCGATCCCGCCCGCCGCGGCCGCGGGACCGGCGAGAGCCCTTGCCACCGCACGGGTTCCGCGCGCCGGCTGTCCGGTGTAGACGGTGCTCAATGGAACCAGAGCACGTTTCCGGCGATCAGCAGGACGACGAGCGCGACGAGCACGTACAGCCCGATCAGGATGGCGATGCTGAGCGCCGACCACATCGCCCACTTGCGCGCCTCGTCCGCCGCGCGGTGCGCTTCGGCCGCGTATCCCTGGTACCACAAGGTGTTCACCTGGCTGGCCTTGACGATCGCGACGATCCCCAGCGGCAGGCAGCAGAACACGGTCGCGAGGATCGCCCACACCAGGTTGCTGTCCGGCGGCGGCGGGTACTGCGGCGGGTAGCCGTACGACGGAGGGTACGGGCCCTGCGGCGGATACGGGCCGGTCATGCGGTCCCCCTGGACAAATCGGATACGGTTCGGCCTGACGCTACCTGCCCGCGCCGCCGGACACGACGGGAACCGGTCAGAAACCGAGCCGGCGCAGCTGCTTCGGGTCCCGCTGCCAGTCCTTGGCCACCTTGATGTGCAGGTCGAGATAGACCTTCGTGCCCAGCAGCCGTTCGATGTGCTTGCGCGCGGTCGCGCCGACCTCGCGGAGCCGTTCGCCCTTGTGCCCGAGGATGATCCCCTTCTGGCTGGGCCGTTCCACGTACAGCAGCGCGTGGATGTCGATGAGGTCGTCGCGGTCTTCGCGCGGGATCATTTCCTCGACGGTCACCGCGATGGAGTGCGGCAGTTCGTCGCGGACGCCTTCGAGCGCGGCCTCGCGGATCAGCTCGGCGACGAGGGTCTGCTCGGGCTCGTCGGTGAGTTCGCCGCCCGGGTACAGCTGCGGTCCTTCGGGCAGCCGCTGCACCAGCAGGTCGGCGACCGTCTGCACCTGGAAACCGTCCACAGCGGACACCGGCACCAGGTCGGCGAACTCCATCACCTCTTGCAGCGCGACCAGCTGCTCGGCGATCTGTTCCGGCTTCACCAGGTCGGTCTTGGTGACGACGCCGATCACCGGGGTGCGCCGGGCGATCTTCTTCAGCTCGGCCGCGATGAACCGGTCGCCCGGGCCGATTTTCTCGTTGGCGGGCACGCAGAACCCGACGACGTCCACTTCGGACCACGTCTCGTGCACGACGTCGTTGAGCCGCTGGCCGAGCAGCGTGCGCGGACGGTGCAGGCCGGGCGTGTCGATGATCACCAGCTGCGCGTCGTCGCGGTGGACGATGCCGCGGATGGCGTGCCGGGTGGTCTGCGGCTTGCTGGAGGTGATCGCGACCTTCGTGCCGACGAGCGCGTTGGTGAGCGTCGATTTGCCCGCGTTGGGGCGGCCGACGAAGCAGGCGAATCCGGAACGGTGCGGCTCGGTCACGAGTGCAGCACCTCGACCACGGCGCCGGACGGATCGGCGAAAACGATCGGCGCGGCGCTGGACACGTCGCGGACCGCGTGCACGGACGCCTCGGCGACGAGCGCGTCCGCGGTCACGACAGCGGCGGCTTCGAGGCCTTCGGCGCCGCTGGAGAGCGCGGCGGCGACGGCGGCCTGCACGGCGGTGAGCTTGAACGACGGCTGGTCGACGGTGGCGGCGGCGTAGGTGCGGCCGTCGCTGTCGCGGACCGCGGCGCCTTCCGCGGCGCCGGTGCGCGCGCGGGCCGAACGGGCCAGCGTGACCAGTTTCTGGTCCTCGGCGTCGAGGTCAGGCATGTTCGACTCTCCTGTCGTGCTCTTGCGGCTGGGGCGGGCGGGTGCGCGGGCGCGCGGAGGACGGCCGGACGACCACGGACGTGATGCGCATCCGGCCGCGGCGGTCCTTGCCCCCTTCGGCGAACAGCCGAAGACCGGCGACCTCGGCTTCGGCCCCCGGCAGCGGGACCCTACCCAGTCGCTCGGCGAGCAGCCCGCCCACGGTCTCCACGTCGTGGTCTTCGAGGTCGATGCCGAACATTTCGCCGAGGTCGTCGACGCCGAGCCGGGACGACACCCGGACCGAGCCGTCTTCCAATTCCTCGACCTCGGGGCGCTCGTCGGCGTCGGACTCGTCGGTGATCTCGCCGACGATCTCCTCGAGGATGTCCTCGATGGTGAGCAGGCCGGCGGTGCCGCCGTACTCGTCCACCGCGATCGCCATGTGGTTGTGCGTGCGCTGCATTTCCTTGAGCAGCTCGTCGAGCCGCTTCGAGTCGGGCACGAAGCTCGCCGGGTTCATCACCGCGTCGACGACCGTGCTCGGCCCGTCCGGGCCCATGTACTCGGACATCAGGTCTTTGATGTTGGCCACGCCGACGATGTCGTCCACCGAATCGTCGATCACCGGAACGCGGGTGAAACCGGTGCGCAGCGCGAGCGCGAGGGCTTGGCGGACGGTCTTGGTGCGCTCGATCCACACGATTTCGGTGCGCGGCACCATGACCTCGCGGGCGACGGTGTCGCCGAGTTCGAACACCGAGTGGATCATCTCGCGTTCGGAGTCCTCGACGACGCCGCGTTCCTGGGCGAGGTCGACCAGTTCGCGCAGTTCGACTTCGGAGGTGAACGGGCCTTCGCGGAAGCCGCGGCCGGGGGTGATCGCGTTGCCGAGCACGATCAGCAGCCGCGACAGCGGGCCGAGGACCGTGCCGAGAGCACGGACCGGTCCGGCGACGATCATGCCGACGCGGTACGGGTGCTGGCGGCCGATGGTGCGCGGGCCGACGCCGATGATGACGTAGCTGACCACGACCATCACGACCGCCGACACCAGGATCGCGAGCCACAGCCGGTCGAACCAGGCGACGAAGGACACGGTGACCAGCACCGTGGCGGTGAGCTCGCAGACGAGCCGCAGCAGGAGCAGCAGGTTGATGTGCCTGCGGCGTTCGGCGACGACCGCGGCGAGCTGGCGGGCTCCGACGCGGCCGGCGCGGACGAGGCCGTCGACCCTGGCTTGCGACACCGTGCCGACGGCGGCGTCCGCGGCGGCGAACACGCCCGCGAGCAGCACCAGCGTCACCGCGATGACGACCTGTGCCGGGGGATTTCCCATGGTCGGAGCCTAGGAGGTTTCCCCGGGCTGCGGCACGTCGAGCCCGGCGATGCCGAGCACGCGGTCGTCGACGTCGCGCTGCGCGTCGCGGGCCTGGTGCGCCGCGACGGCGGCCTGGAATTCGCCGAGGATCCGCTTCTGCAGCCCGAACATCTCGCGTTCCTCCGCGGGTTCGGCGTGGTCGTAGCCGAGGAGGTGCAGGCAGCCGTGGACGGTGAGCAGGTGCAGTTCGTCGATCAGCCGGTGGCCCGCGGTTTTCGCCTGGTCTTTCGCGAAGGCCGGGCACAGCACGATGTCGCCGAGCAGCGCCGGGGACGAGTCGGGCGCGTCGGGGCGGCGGGACGAGTCGAGCTCGTCCATCGGGAAGGCCATGACGTCGGTGGGCCCGGGCAGGTCCATCCAGCGTTCGTGGAGGTCTTCCATCACCTCGAGGGTGACGCACAGGATGGACAGCTCGGCGAGCGGGCTGACCTCCATTTTCTCGAGGGTGTAGCGCGCGGCGGAGACGATGGACGCCTCGTCGACGTCGACGCCGGATTCGTTGGCGATCTCGATGCTCATCGGCGGGTGCCCTTCCAGCCGCCGTTCTGCTGCTCTTGCGCGTCCTGCACGGCCTGCCACTTCTCGTACGCGTCGACGATGTCGCCGACCAGTCGGTGCCGGACGACGTCCTGGCTGGTGAGCTCGGCGAAGTGCAGGTCTTCGACGCCGCCGAGGATGTCGCGCACGACGCGGAGCCCGCTGCGCTGCCCGCCGGGCAGGTCGATCTGGGTGATGTCGCCGGTGACGACGATCTTCGCGCCGAACCCGAGGCGGGTGAGGAACATCTTCATCTGCTCGGGCGTGGTGTTCTGCGCCTCGTCGAGGATGATGAACGCGTCGTTCAGCGTCCGGCCGCGCATGTAGGCCAGCGGTGCGATTTCGATCGTCCCCGCCTGCATCAGCCGCGGAATCGACTCCGGCTCGACCATGTCGTGCAGCGCGTCGTAAAGCGGCCGCAGGTACGGGTCGATCTTCTCGTTCAGCGTCCCCGGCAGGTACCCGAGCCGCTCGCCGGCTTCAACGGCCGGACGGGTCAGCACGATCCGCGTGACCTGCTTGGCCTGCAACGCCTGCACGGCTTTCGCCATCGCGAGATACGTCTTGCCCGTACCCGCGGGCCCGATGCCGAACACAATCGTGTGCTTGTCGATCGCGTCGACGTACTTCTTCTGGTTCAGCGTCTTGGGCCGAATGGTCTTCCCGCGCCGCGACACGATGTTGAGGCTCAGCACCTCCGCGGGCGACCCGTCCCCGCTGGACAACATCCCCACAGTGCGCCGCACAGTGTCCGGCCCTACCTGCTGCCCACCACCAGCAAGCTGCACCAGCTCAGTAAAGACACGCTCCGCGAACGCCACATCAGCCGCAGCGCCGGTCAACGTGACCTCATTGCCGCGCACATGCACGTCAGCAGCCAGCAGCTCTTCCGCCACCCGCAAATTCTCGTCCCGCGACCCCAGAAGGCTCAGCTGAGCCCCGTCCGGGATCGGAAATCGGACCTGTGCCTCGGCCGATACCCGATTGTCAGGTCGGGCGGCTCCACCCGTCTCAGTTCCGGCCACGTGGCCTCGGTCCTGCTTTCTGCGCACTTCGCAAGTCAACGTACAGGGACCCTTGAATGCTACTTGCCCAGATCCCCGCCCCGCAGCCCGGTTTCAGTGCACCCCGGCCTGCGGCCGCCCGAACAACCCCAACTGCTCCCCACCGAGCACATGGGCGTGCACATGAAACACCGTCTGCCCAGCATCAGCATCAGTGTTGAACACCACCCGGTACCCGCTGGCAGAGACGCCCTCGATCTCCGCCACCTTCCGAGCAGTCAACAAGACCCGAGCCAACAACCCCGGATCCGCCTCGGCAAGGTCCCCCACGTTCCGATACCGCTTCCGCGGAACCACGAGCACATGCACCCGCGCCTGCGGATTGATGTCCCGAAACGCAAACGTGGCGTCGTCCTCGTACACCACGTCAGCCGGAATCTCCCCGGCAATAATCCGCTCGAACAACGTCTCCGCAGCACCAGCATCGCTCATGGCCCCACCCTACAAACAGAACCACCCACACGAAACGCAACCACCGGACGCACCCAACGCAACCGACGCACGGCAGGCAACCACCGCACCGTGGGGGTCCGGGGGGCTCGGCCCCCCGGGAGTAATGGCGAAACAGCGGCGGCGAAGTATCGCGCCAGCGATACGAAGACGCCGCGGCGCGGTGGAGCCTGGGGGTCGCTCCACCGCCGCCGCGGCTCCGCCGGACCGAGGGGGGAGGTGCCCGGCGGGGTTCTGGTTCGTACTCAAGAGTAATGCCCGCCGGTGGGCGGGCTGAAACCCTCGTGTTTCGCACGTTGCGAAGCAGAGTAGCCGCCGGGGGTGCGGCGCGCCATCACCTGGTGCGGATGTTTAGGGGTTCTGCCGGGTTTTCCGGTTCTGTGTCAGTGCCAGCGGCCGGTGAGGACGCCCAATGCGCCCAATGCCACGGCGGCCGCGGTGGAGGTGCGGAGGACCGTCGGGCCGAGCCGGACCGTCGTGGCTCCGGCGTCTTCGAGGGCAGCGAGTTCGTCGTCGGTGATGCCGCCTTCCGGGCCGACGACGAGCAGGATGTCGCCTCCGTCGGGGAGGTCGAGGTCGGTGAGCCTGCTGGTGACGCCGGATTCGAGGACGAGCGTCGCGGACATCGTCGCGGCCAGCTGCGCGAGTTCGCGTGTGCCGACCGGTTCGGCGACGGCGGGCACATGGGCGCGGCGCGCCTGTTTCGCGGCGGAGCGGGCGGTTGCGCGCCAGCGGGCGAGTGCCTTCTCGCCGCGGGGTCCGTCGTCCCAGCGAGCGACGCTGCGGGCGGCGCGCCAGGGCACGATCGCGTCCGCGCCGGCTTCGGTGGCCAGTTCGACTGCGAGTTCCCCGCGATCGCCCTTCGCGAGCGCTTGGGCGACGTGGACGCGCAACGCGGGCGGTTCCTCTTGCCACCGCTCGAGAACGGTGAGGGTGACCGTGGCCGCGCGGCCCGCTTCAACGGCCTCCACGGCGCAGCGGGCCATCGCGCCGGCGCCGTCGGAGAGCACGAGCTGCTCCCCCACGCGCAGTCGGCGCACAGTGGCCGCGTGCCGGGCTTCCTCGCCGTCGAGCAGCGCCCGGCCTTCGGCGGGCACTGCCGGGGCGAGGAAGACCGGCAGGGTGGTGTCCGGCACCGTCAGCGGTTCTTCGCGCGCAGCTTGGAGAACAGGCCGCCGTGCTTGCTGCCGTTGGCGGCGAGCGTCGGGACTTCTTCGCCGCGCTGCTGGGCCAGGTCGACGAGCAGGTCGCGCTGGGCCTCGTCGAGTTTGGTGGGCACCACGACGTCGATGTGCACGTGCAGGTCGCCGCGGCCGTCGACGCGGCCGGACGAGCGCAGCCGCGGCATGCCCTTGCCGGTGAGCACCAGTTCGGTGTTGGGCTGGGTGCCGGGTTCGATGTCGAGTTCGTAGTCGCCGTCGACCAGGGTGGCGATCGGCACCGTCGCGCCGAGCGCCGCGGTAGTCATCGGGATGCGGAAGTTGCAGTGCAGGTCGTTGCCCTCGCGGACGAACACCTCGTGCGGCGCCTCGTCGATCTCGACGTACAGGTCGCCCGCCGGGCCGCCGCCGGGGCCGACCTCGCCCTGTCCGGACAGCCGGATCCGCATGCCGTCGCCGACGCCGGGCGGGATCTTCGCGGTGACGCCGCGCCGCGACCGGATCCGGCCGTCGCCGCCGCACTGGCGGCACGGGTCGGGGATGACCTCGCCGAAGCCGCGGCACACCGGGCACGGGCGCGCGGTGACGACCTGGCCGAGGAACGACCGCTGCACGGACTGGACCTCGCCGGCTCCGCCGCAGGTGTCGCAGGTCTTGGTGCTCGTGCCCTCGGCGGTTCCCGCGCCGCGGCACAGGTCGCAGACGATGGCGGTGTCGACGGTGATCTCGCGGTCGACGCCGGTCGCGCACTCCTCGAGGGTGAGGCCGAGCCGGATCAGCGCGTCGGAGCCGGGCTGCACGCGGCTGCGCGGCCCGCGTCCCCGGCCGCCGCCTCCGCCCGCGGCTCCGAAGAACGCGTCCATGATGTCGCCGAGCCCGCCGAAGCCCGCGAACGGGTCGCCGCCGCCTCCGCCGCGGCCGCCCCCGTCCATCGGGTCGCCGCCGAGGTCGACGATCTTGCGCTTCTGCGGGTCGGAGAGCACCTCGTACGCGGTGGTCACCTCGCCGAAGCGGTGCTGGGCGTCCTCCGACGGGTTCACGTCGGGGTGCAGCTCACGGGCCAGCTTGCGGTACGCGCGCTTGATCTCCTGATCGCTCGCGTTCTTGGCCACCCCGAGGATCCCGTAGTAGTCCCTCGCCACGTTGCTCTGCCTTCTCCTTCGTGTTCCGCCGCTTTCCCGGCCTGCCGCCGGTCAGCGGCCGGACAGGATCTGCCCCACGTAGTTGGCGACCGCGCGGACCGCCGCGATCGTGCCGGGGTAGTCCATCCTGGTCGGCCCGACGACGCCCATGCCCCCGAGCAGCATGTCGTCCCGGCCGTAGCCGATGGACACGACCGAGGTGCTGCGCATCTGCTCGTCTTCATTTTCCTCACCGATGAGCACGGTGACCGCACCGGGGTTGCGGGCCGCGGCGAGCAGCTTCAGCACCACCACCTGTTCCTCGAGCGCTTCGAGCACCTGGCGGAGCGAACCGGGGAAGTCCGCGACGTTGCGGGTGAGGTTGCCGGTGCCGCCGAGCACGATCCGCTCTTCCGGGTGCTCGACCAGCGATTCGACCAGCATGGTGCAAATCCGGGTGAGGTGGTCGCGCAGGTCGGCGGGAGCGGCCTCGGGCAGCTCGGCCACGTTCGCCGCGGCGTCGGCGAGGCGCCGCCCGGCGAGCGCGCCGTTGAGCACGGTGCGCAGCCGCAGCACGGTCTCCTCGGTGACCACGTCGCCGAGGTCGACGGTGCGCTGGTCCACCCGGCCGGAGTCGGTGATCAGCACGAGCATGAGCCGCGCCGGTGTGAGCGGAACCACTTCGAGATGGCGCGCCACGGTGTTGGTGAGCATCGGGTACTGCACCACCGCGACCTGGCGGGTGAGCTGCGCGAGCAGCCGGACCGACCGGCGCAGCACGTCGTCGAGGTCGGTGCCCGAGTCGAGGAAATTGGTGATCGCCCGCCGCTCGGCGCTCGACAGCGGCTTGATCTCCGAAAGCCGGTCGACGAACAACCGATAGCCCTTGTCGGTCGGGATCCGCCCGGCGCTGGTGTGCGGCTGGGCGATGTACCCCTCTTCCTCGAGAGCCGCCATGTCGTTGCGCACGGTGGCACTGGAAACGCCGAGGTTGTGCCGCTCGACGATCGTCTTCGACCCGACCGGCTCCTGGTTCGAGACGTAGTCGGCGACGATCGCGCGCAGCACCTCGAAGCGACGCTCGTCCGTGTTCGCCACCGGCACCTCCTTCGCGGTCCTCCTGCTACTCACAACGAGTTTACGGACCCGGGAGTGCCCGGCGCGCCCTCCGGTCCGGACCGCCGCGGGTAAATGGCAGGCAAACAATTTTTAATAGCGACGAACCGGGCAACTCGGATCTTCGCTTGCACGGGGAACCGGAACCCGGTTTTCTGCCTCGGAAAGACTATGAACCAGTCGATCCGAAAGCAGTGGCCGACATGAACGCACTTTCTCCCGAAATCGCCGAAATCCGGCAGCGGGCCGCCGAGGCGCAGGAACGGCTGAAGCACGTGTCGGCGACCGCGACGAGCCAGGACGGCGCGGTCACCGCGACCGTCAACACCGCCGGTGCGCTGCAGGAACTCCAGTTCGGCTCCCGCGCGGACGAGATGCCGCGCGCCGCGCTCGCCGCCGCCGTCCTGGCCACCGCCCGGCGCGCCCAGGCCCAAGCGGCGCAGCAGCTGACCGCGATCATGGCTCCGGTGATCGGCGAGCACAGCGACGCGATGAAATTCCTCGAAGAACAGATCCCGGAACCGGAAGTTCCGGAGGAACCGGCCGCGCCTTCTACGCCGCAGCCGCAATTTTTCGACGCACAGGACGATTCCGCCACGCCGCCTGCCCGGCCCGCGCCTCCTGCCCGGCCCGCCCGCCCGGCGGCCGACCCGGCCGATGACGACGACTACTACAGCGGCGGCTCGTTCCTGGGGAGGAACTGATGACCGGACCTCACGTCGACCTCCCGTCGCTGCGCGAGCACAAGAGCGAGGTCGAGAACATCGCGGCGGGCGTGCACACCGCGGCGCAGGCCACTGAATCCGGGCAGACGTTCGGCGACGACGCGTTCGGCATCGTCGGCCAGGTGTTCGCGATGCCGCTGCAGATCTGGATGTCGGCCGCGACCTCGTGTGTCAAGCAGCTCGGCCAGGAGGGCGACGAGATCGCGGGCCTCCTGCAACAGGCACACGACCACTACGACACGCACGAGCAACAGACTGTCGGCCACATCAACGGCCTCGGCAAGGAGCTGCCGGAATGACCGAGACGCAAGAAAACCCACTGGTCGCGAAGTCCGAGTCGCCGAGCGGCCCGACCACGAACATGGGGTCGTCCTCGAACGAACTGGACAACCTCAACGCCCAGACCTCCGGTGCCGGCATCGTCAACGATCTCTCCGCGACACAGACCGATTTCCGCCACGGCGACTGGGGCAATTTCGCCGTTGACGTCGCCACCGACGGCCTCGACCTGCTCGGCGTGGCGATGGACCCGCTCGGCAGCCTCGCGAGCGCGGGCGTCGGCTGGCTGATCGAGCACATCAGCTTCCTCAAGGAGGGCCTCGACCAGCTCGCCGGCAATCCCGAAGCGGTCACCGCCAAGGCCGTGACCTGGGCGAACATCGGGAAGCAGCTCGCCGAAAGCGCGGACAAGTACGAGCAGGCCGCGGCCAAGGTGGCCCCGAACTTCCAGGGCCAGGGCGGCCAAGCCTACCAGGGCCGGGCGAAAGACTACGCGGGCAAGCTCCGCAACGCGGCCGGGCAGGCGAACGGCGCGTCCACCGGGATGAACGTCGCCGCCGCGCTGGTCGGCACCGAACGCGGGCTGATCCGCGACATGATCTCGTCGTTCGTCGGCGAGCTGATCGTCAAGGGCATCGCCGCGCTCGCCTCGTCGTGGTGCACCTTCGGCGGGACGGTCGCCGCGTTCATCGCCGACACCGTCGTCGAGGGCGGGATCCTGGCGGAGAAGATCGGCACCCGGATCGCGAAGGTCGTGGAGAAGCTCGACAAGCTCGCGGAGAGCGCGGGCAAGTCGAAGGCGGCGATCGAGCAGCTGGCGAACGCGATGCGCAAGGCGGGCAAGGCAGCGGACAAGATCGCGGACAAGAGCGTCGACGTCGGCGTGAACCTGGAGAAGAAAGCCGGGGAGCTGAAGGACGCGGGCAAGGCCGAGTCCGCCGCGGACAAGGCCGAGCGCTGGAAGGCAAACGCCAAGGACTGGGTCCAGACACCGCTGAGCGGCAAGGTGAAGGATCGGGTCAACGAGTGGGGCGACACCTACTCGGAGGACGGACGCCAGGTGCTGAGCCCGAAGGCGTGGGAAGAAGCGAAGGACGGCGCTCCGAAGTGGAGCCCCGCCGACACGGCAGGCGTCGGGGCCGAAACCCGGCGGCAGGAGAACGAACAGTACGACCGGTACTCGGAAGCATCCGAAAAATCGGAGAAGGAACGCAAGGCCGAAGAGGCGAAGGGCGGCTCCGGCGAGTGACCGAGCAAGCGGTGCAGGCAGCCGCGGACCAGGCCAACCGCGAAGGCAAACTGCATCCGTCCCAGCGGCGGATGGTGCTGGACGGCAACTTCTGGACGCTCGTCGTGGTGCTTCTCGTCCTCATCGCGCTGGCGGTCCTGACGCCGATCAAGATCGGCATGAGCCCCTCGGAGATCCGGACGTCCAACGACCTCGCCGCCTACTTGCACGAGCCGCTGACCTCGTACTGGTCGCAGAACGCGCCCTTGTTCGTGATGTCGCTGGTGTGGCTCGTCCTCGCGGTGTATCCCGGGCGCGCGATCTGGCGGCGGACGGCGGACTGGCGCGAGGGCAAGGTCACCGTGGTGCCCGGCCTGACGCACGATTTCGGGCACGTGCAGCACCGGCCGTCCGGCGTCCTGCCCCCGATGTACCTGTACGAGATCACGGAACGGATCCCCTTCACCTACCTCGTCGTGAACGGCAAGCGCTATCGGCTCGATCCTGATCTGCGGAGCCGGGTGCTCGGCGGCCGCACCAACGCCGCGGTCTTCAGTCCGCGCAGCAAGCTACTGGTCAACGTGGTCGCGGCGTGACCGCGAAGGCCGACCCCGGCGAGGTAGCCGCGGCCAACCTCGCCGGAACACTGCACCGGAGCCAGCGCGGGGAGGTCCTCGGCTGGTTCTTCTGGGCGGTCTGGGTGTTCGTCGCGATCGAGGTGGCGATCGCGGTCGTCGCGGTCGTCAAGTCCGGCTTCACCGCGTCCGCGTTGGTGGCGGTGGCGGTCGCACTGGTCGTCCTCGTGCTGGCGATCCGGTTCGGGCGGCGGCAGTTCGCCGACTGCCGCGCGCCGCTGACCGTCGTGCCCGGGCCGGTGCACGATTTCGGTGCCGGTCCGATCACCGACGACTATCCGGTCGGGCTCAAGCACACCCCGCGCGGCCCGGGGACGATCGAGAAATGGCAGCTTCGCGTGGGCGGCCGCACCCACACCGTCAATCCGGCCCGGGGCAAACGGCTGGCGGCTGAGCGGGTCCTCGCCGTGTGCCTGCTGTCGAACAGCGGCACGGTGGCGAGCATCGTCGGCGAGAACGGCGTGTGGTGAACCCGGGTCACGAATTCTTCGGGAACCCCAGGTTCACCCCCGCGTGCGAGGTGTCCGGCCAACGGGACGTCACCACCTTCGTCCGCGTGAAGAAGTGGAATCCTTCCGGGCCATAGGCGTGCGTGTCGCCGAACAGGGAGTCTTTCCATCCGCCGAACGAGTAATAGCCGACCGGCACCGGGATGGGCACGTTGACGCCCACCATGCCCACCTCGACCTCGTTCTGGAAGCGCCGCGCCGCGCGTCCGTCGCCGGTGAAGATGGCGGTTCCGTTGCCGTAGGGGTTGGCGTTGATGAGGGCCAGCGCGTCGTCGAAGCTCGTCGTTCGCGCAACGGACAGCACCGGGCCGAAGATTTCGTCGGTGTACACCGCCATACTGGGCGTGACGCGGTCGAAAAGTGTGGGGCCCAGCCAGAATCCGTCGTTCGCGCCGTCTGCTTCCACGCCCCGGCCGTCCATCACCAGTTCCGCGCCTTCGGCGACGCCGGCGTCCACATAGGACGAAACGCGCTCGTGGTGTGCCCTCGTGACCAGCGGGCCCATCTCCGACGACGGTTTGCGGCCGTCTCCGACGCGCAGTTTCCGCATCCGGTCAACGATTTTGGCCACCAGTTCGTCCGCGATCGGCTCCACGGCGACCACCACCGACACCGCCATGCACCGCTCCCCCGCGGACCCGAAACCGGCCGACACGGCGGCGTCCGCGGCCAGGTCGAGGTCTGCGTCCGGCAGCACGATCATGTGGTTCTTCGCCCCGCCGAGCGCCTGGACGCGTTTGCCGTGGCTGGTGCCGGTTTCGTAGACGTAGCGCGCGATCGGAGTGGAACCGACGAACGAGATCGCCTTGACGTCCGGGTGCGCGAGCAGTCCGTCGACCGCGACTTTGTCGCCCTGCAGCACGTTGAACGCGCCGGACGGCAGGCCCGCTTCGGCAAGCAGCTCCGCGATGAACAGCGCCGCGGACGGGTCCTTCTCGCTCGGCTTGAGCACGACGGTGTTGCCGCACGCCAGCGCGTTCGGCACGAACCAGAGCGGCACCATCGCGGGGAAGTTGAACGGCGAGATCACCCCGACCACGCCGAGCGGCTGCGCGATCGAGTAGACGTCGACGCCGGTGGAAGCGTTCTCGCTGAACCCGCCCTTGAGCAGCTGCGCCGCGCCGCACGCGTACTCGACGTTCTCGATCGCCCGCGCGACTTCGCCCGCCGCGTCCGATTCGACCTTGCCGTGCTCGCTCGTCACGATCTTCGCCAGTTCGTGTTTGCGCGCCTGAAGCAGCTCGCGGAAGGCGAACAGCACGCGCGTGCGCCCGGCGAGCGACGTGCCCCGCCAGCCCGGCAACGCGGCGGCCGCGGCGGCCACCGCCTGGTCCACCTCGGCCGGTCCGGCGAAGTCCACCTGCGCGCTGACCTGGCCGGTCGCCGGGTCGTACACGTCGCCGGTGCGTCCGGCGCCGACGACCGGCTTGCCGTCGATCCAATGGCTGATGCGGTCGGTCACGACGTCCGCTCCTTCCGGTCGGGTGCCCACGAGTCTCCGGGCGAGGCGCCCGGGTCCGCCATCGACAACGTGTACGGACTACCCCTCTCCGCCGTACAGTCTGTGCCCTGCCGGCCAGCAAGGGGGACCGATGTACCCGACCGTCGCCGAGGCGCTCGCGTTGCCGGTGCTGCGCCAGGGCTGTCCGCGCGTCGTCGCGGGCAGCACCGGGCTCGAACGGCGGGTCCGCTGGGCGCACGCCGCCGAGGTCGCCGACATCGCGCACCTGCTGCGCGGCGGAGAACTCGTGCTCACCACGGGGGTCGCGCTCCCCGACGACGACGCGACGCTGACCCGGTACGTCGCCGACCTCGCCGAAGTGGGCGTCGCAGGCCTCGTCGTCGAGCTGGTGCGGCACTGGAACGACCGGCTGCCGCGCGCCCTCGTCGCCGCGGCCGAGCAGCGCGGCTTGCCACTGGTGACGCTGTCTCGCGAGACGCGCTATGTCGCGGTGACCGAGGCAGTAAACGGAATGATCGTGGACGCACAGCTCGCCGAGCTCCGGGCGGCGGAACGAGTGCACGAAACGTTCACCTCGCTGACCGTCGCCGGAGCCGAACCCGCTGCGGTGCTGGCCGAGGTAGCGCGGCTGACCGAACAGCCGGCCGTGCTGGAAACCCTCGAACACGAAGTCCTCGCCTACGACACAGCGGGCACTGATCCGGGCGAGCTGCTGATCGGCTGGCCAGCGCGATCGCGGGTGGTGCAGGTCGGCGAGCGCACCGGCTACCACTCGGCGGCGGGCTGGCTGGTCACCGTGGTCGGCGCGCGCGGGCACGACTGGGGACGGCTGGTTCTGGTGTGCGCCGAACCGCCGCCGCACCGGTACCAGGTGGTCGCCGAACGAGCGGCGTCCGCGCTCGCGGTGCACCGCCTCGTCGCGCGCGACTCCGACACTCTCGAACGGCAAGCGCACCGCGCGGTGCTGACCGAGCTGCTGAATTCGCCCGCGCCGACTGCAGAGATCCTCGCGCGCTCTTCCGCGCTCGCGGTGCCGTTGACGGGACGGCAGCTGGTCGGCCTCGCGGTACGGCCGCGCATCACCGCAACTACGCGACCGACGCTGTCTACGCCGCCGCTGTTGCGCGAACTCGCTGAAGCCACCGCGCTCGCGACACGACGCGCGAAGGTATCCGCGCTGGTTTCGACCGACGAAACCGCTGTACGCGCGCTTATCGCGCTCTCGCCGGAAGCCAACGCCGACGCCGTGCTTCAGCGTCTCGCCACCGACATTCACGACGCGCGCGCTTCCGCCCCCGCCGCGCTCGGCGTAGGCACCACGGTCACAGGACCTGCTGAAGCACAACGCACTCTGGTCGAAGCCGCGCACGTCGCTGCCGCTGCCCTCGACGAGGACGACGGGCAACCGTTCCACCGTCTCAAGGATGTTCGGCTACGCGGGCTGCTGCACCTTCTCGCCGACGACGAACGCGTACACGCCTTCGCCGCGCGAGAGCTAGGCCCGCTCCTCGAACGCGACGCCGCTTCCGGCAGCCGCCTCGTCCCGGCGCTGCGGCACTACTGCGCGCACGGCGGCAACAAGTCCGCCGCAGCCGTCGCCGCCCACACCTCGAGGACGGCTTACTACCAACAACTCGCCCGCATCGAACAGGTGCTGGGAGTGCGACTGGAAGATCCGGAGTCGATGCTGTCGCTGTACGTGGCGTTACTCGCGCACGACCTCGGGAACGCCACCCGTCCGAGCGAGGAAAACCCACCCGGACGAGGAGCACAGTGATCGGGTTCGGCGAGCCGATATCCCTCGTATGGTGTTCTCTTCCTTCGCTCCGGTCGCCGCCGCTCTGATCGGATTCGGCGGCCTGGCCGCCCCGCACGTCCCGGAGTCCGTGCTGCAGCTGACCGTCCACGAGACTTCCGGGCGCGTCACGAGCGCGTCCCTGACCTGCGACCCCACCGGCGGCACGCACCGCCACCGCGACACCGCCTGCGCGACGCTCACCGCGGTCAACGGCGATTTCGCCCGCATCACCCCGCATCGGCAGAAGTGCACGATGATCTACTCACCGGTGGACGTCACGGCGCTGGGCAGCTGGCGGGGCACGCGGGTGACCTACCGCGCGACGTACCCGAACAAGTGCGCGGCGGACAGCCAGTCGAACGGGGTGTTCGCGCTCTAGTTGCGCGGTCTGGCCGGCCCGGCGGTCGCGAACGGCGAAAGCCGCCGAGCCGCTTCCCGCAGAGCGGAAACGGTTGCCGCACCGAACAATTCGGTAGGGAGCCGTCGCGATTCTGCGTAGGCTGCGGCGTCGTGCTGACCCCGACGACCTTCCGCGAGCTGTACAACGTTGCGCACGACCACACCGGCCCGGCGTTGTTCTCCGACGTGCTTTCCCCGTGGCTCGACAAGCATGCCGACGCCGCGCGCGAACTGCTCGTCCCGCTGGCGGTCTGCGGAGGATGGCAGCGGACGGAATACGCCTGGGCCGATCTGCTTGAGCAAGCGTACGCACTCAGCCGGATCAACGATCTCCTGCTGCTGGGCTTCCAGCCCGGTCTTCCGGACGGAACCGAACCACCGTGGGCGCACCGATTGCACCTGCCCGAGCACGAAGTGCGCGTCACCGCGGAGGAGTACCTCGGCTTTTTCTCCGCACTGGGCATGCGACAGGGCGAGGTTGCGTGGTTCGATCCGTTCTTCCATGAGATCGCAGTCGTCGAGCAGAGCGATGATCCGGACGCTCCGATCGAGATCGTCGCCGAGCGGTGGCCGTGCCTCATGCTCGGCGAGATGCTGTTCGGCCGAGCCGGTGTCGCAGTGCGCGCTGGGGAACGCCGCGCGACAGCGGGAATCGCGGACCGGTCGATGCTGGAGGACACATTCCTCCGCCGCCATCGGCCGACCAACGACGGATCACTCGGCTGGGGGCGCAATTCGCAGTGGCGGACCGCGTTCCGCCGCGACTACCTGACCGCGGACGCCTACCGGTTCAACGTCGACGCGAACGCGGACATCGACGAGGAAAGCCCGTTCAGCGACGAGGAACTGACCCCGGCTGAGCGCCGCGACCTGGTGCGCCATCGCTGCGCGGTGCGCCGCTCCGAACACCTCCCGCAGCACGAAAACCCCGTGCTCGACTGGCGGCTGACCGTGCCCCGGAAGTGAAACCCGGTCATTCGCACGGTGCCTGCGACCGGACGATCTCCCTGGCCCGGGAACGGCTCAAGTTCCAGGCTGGCCAAGCGTCGTCGGGGAGAGTCCGGGCGATCGGGCGCAACAGGCAGGCCGCGTCGGAACGCCGCTGCGCCACGATCGGGGCCACATCCGCGGAAAACCGGCTCAGATAGCGGACGTCCAGCGGCTTGCCGTGCGCCGCCCGGTCGAGGTTGGCGTCGGCGATCAGGGCTTCCGGGTTCGCCGCGGCCAGCCCGAGCAGCGCCAATGCCCCGGTCGCGATCGCCGCGCGGGGCAGCCACGTCGCGCGGAGCGTGCCCAGCGTCGCGGCCGTCAGCAGGAACACCACGCCCAGCCAGATCTCGCACACCTCCACCACCACACGCAGCACGGTGAACCCGTAAGCCTGCTGGTAAGTCCACATGCGACTCAACGCCGACAGCACCAGCACCAGGCTCAACCCTGCCAAGGCACCAAGCAGCGAACGCAGCAGGATCCGGTCGGAGCGACTGGCTTTCGGGGCCCAGCGCAGGGCCGCGGTGATGATGCCGAGCGTCAGGACCGTGCAGGCGCAGAGCTGCCAGAAACCGCCGCGGGCGTAGTCGGCCGAGGTGAGGCCGTCGGTGCGGAGGACGTAGTCCGTGCCGCCGAAGAGGGCTACCGCCTGCACCAGGACGTAGACGGTGAACAGGAACGCGAGCGTGGCCAACGCCGCCGTCCACAGTAGCCGGTCGCCGACGGTGGACGTCCGGTTTTCCCGTTCCGGCAAGGGGTCCGCGGAGATCAGGAAGGCAGCGGCGGTACCGCCGAAGGTCACGGCGAACACCAGCGCCCACTGGAAAGCCGAATCAGGCCGCACGGTCGGGACAAGGTCGCCGACGAAGTGCGCGAAGTTGTCGTCCGCGCTGATCAGCAGCGGGAGGAACACGACCAGCACCAGCGCGGACACCAGCACTGCCGCGAAAACCCGCGTCTGGCTTCGCCCCGAACGCCGCGCGCGGCGAAGCACCCACGGCACGGCGCGGAAAGCTTCGAGCGGAATCGCGAGGGCGTCGTAGGTGGTGCCGTGCACGGTTCGCCTGCCGACCACCGCGAGCGACGCCGCGACCCCCGCCGCCAGAACGCACAGCACGAACAACCAGTCCGCCGCCCGCACCGATCCGACGCCCAGCAACGCGATCGCCAGCGCTCCCCACCCCGCGCGACGCCACCGCAAACCCGGCCCCACCCGCACGACCAGCACCGCGACGCCCGCCAGCGCCGCCGACACCACCCACCCGATCCCCGGCCGGTCGACCGGCACCAGCGCGGCAGCGACCACCGCGACGGCCACCGCCGCGAGCCTCGCCCCGACCGGCACCGCGACCTCGGCCCTCGCGAACAACGGCCGCGGGCCCGATCGCCGCTGGTCGATCACCACAATCCCGGGCGGTACGGCGTGCGCGGGCCGGACTTCGACGTCCTCGGACATGACACCTCTCTTCGCATTGGCAAATATCGGACGGGATTTCGCTCCCGGGAAGGAGAAATGGGCAAGTTCAGGAGGGCTCGGGGGCTGGGTGCTTCAGCGGAGGCGCTGCGGGAACGGAAACACCCGGCCAGCGAAGGTCCGCGCAAGGGCCTGCGAGCCGACGTCCGCGATCAACCACCGACCTCAGCGAACACCGAGCCAACCGACCGCCGCGATCGGCAACCAGCCTCGGCGCCCGGCCGCCGCTTCCCCCATCACCTTGAGCCCAGCAGCGCCGTCGAGCAGCGCGCCACCGCAGCAAACCACTCGCCTCCACCTCGACGGCAGCACGGCCGCCGAAGCAAACTCGTCAAGCAGGCAACGTCACCCGAATCCGGCACCCCGGCCCGCCGCCACTCCCGGCAGCCGCACGGCCGGGTTCGGCGTCGACCACCGCGACCGTCCCGCCGTGCAGTTCCACCACCCACCGCACTATCGCCAGCCCCAGCCCGGTCCCGCCGCCCCCGGCGCGTTCTCCGCGGGTGAACCGCTCGAACACCCGGTCCCGGTCGGGTTCCGCGATCCCCGGCCCCTGGTCGTGCACCTCGATCCGCGCCTCCCCGGCCTCGACCCGGGCCAGCACCGCCACCTCTCTCCCGGCCGGACCGTGCCGCGCGGCGTTCTCCAGCAGGTTCACCACGACCTGGTACAGCCGCTCCCGATCGGCGGGCACCGTCGCGCCCGGCGGGGTCACCGAGACGGTGAACCGCACGCCCCGGCCCGCCGCCGTGGCCATTGCCTCCGCCTCGGCGGCGACCTCGGCCAGCAGGTCCGCCAGGTCGACCGTCGACCGGTCCAGCGGCAGGGTTCCGGCGTCGATCTGCGACAGGTCCAGCAGTTCGGTGACCAGCCTGCCCAGGCGTTCGGTCTGGTTCAGCGCGGTGCGCAGTGTCGCGGGGTCCGGCGAGGCGACGCCGTCGACCAGGTTCTCCAGCACGGCGTTCAGCGCGGTGATCGGCGTCCGCAGTTCGTGCGAGACGTTCGCGATCAGTTCCCGGCGCTGCTGGTCCGCGGTGGACAGATCGGCGGCCATCTGGTTGAACGCCGCCGCCAGCGAGCCGACCTCGTCGCGCGCGGTGGCGCGGATCCGGCGGGTGTAGTCGCCCTTCGCCATTTCGCCGGCTGCGGCGGTCATTTCGCGCAGCGGACGGGTCATGCCGTGCGCCAGGATCTGCGACGTCACCAGTGCGATCACCATGGCCATCACCGTCGTCTGCGGCGGCAGCCAGCCGATCTGGTACCGGAAGAACCCGAACGCGATCCCGCCGGACGCCACCATCAGGATCGCCAGCTTCAGCTTCACCGACCGGATCGGGTCGAGCGGCCTGGGCAGCAGATCGACGGCCTTCGCCACCAGCACTCTCACGCGGGAACCTCCAACGCGTATCCGACGCCGTGCACCGTCCGGATCAAATCGGCCCCCAGTTTCCGCCGCAGCGCCTTGATGTGGCTGTCCACCGCCCGGGTACCGGCTCCGGTCGCCTGCACATCCCAGTCCCACACCTCGCTCAGCAGCCGTTCCCGCGGCTGCACCGCGCGCGGCCGGCGCGCGAAATGCACCAGGAGATCGAATTCGATCGGCGTCAGCTGGGCGGGTTCGCCCCCTCGGCGAACCCGCCGTTCCGCGATGTCGATCTCCAGGTCCCCCAGCACGATCCGTTCCTCAGCCGCCGCCGAAGACCGCTCCACCCGCCGCAGCAACGCCTGGATCCTCGCGGACAGCACGCGCATCGAGAACGGCTTCGTGAGGTAGTCGTCCGCGCCGACGCCGAGGCCCACCAGCAGGTCGGTCTCGTCGGCGCGCGCGGTGAGCATGAGAACCGGCACCGGCCGGCGAGCCTGGATCCGGCGGCACACCTCGAGACCGTCGAAACCGGGCAGCATCACGTCGAGAACCACCAGGTCGGGATTGGTCGCCGCCTCCGCCTCGACCGCCGCGGGACCGTCGTGCGCGACCGTCACGGAGAACCCTTCCGCGCTCAGCCGGGCATCGATCGACGCGGCGATGGTGAGGTCGTCCTCGACGACCAGCACCCGTCTTCCCCCGTTGTCCATGCCGCCGACTTTAAGCAATCGCCGTGGAGGCCATCCGGGTGAGCTGTGGAGATCCGGTGGAGATGTTTCCGCCGTTTTGCCCGGACATGACGAGCAGGTTGTGACGTACGTCATGCACCTCGGCGTGCTTCGGCGCAATCGACAGACTGCGCCAAGGGCGGCCGAACAGTGAACAGTCTGTCTCTGCCCCCGGCCCCCGCCCGGCGCGCAGGATTCCGCAATGGAGCCGACGACACGTGAGCACAGCCGGGTGGACCTCGGCGACGTGCGGGCGCTGCGAGGCAGCCGGTTCTTCAACGACGAACTGGCCCCGGTCCCGGTCGAGAAGCGGACCTGGACGACCTACAACTATTTCGCGCTGTGGATGGGGATGGCGCACAACATCCCCTCGTACGCACTGGCCGCGTCGCTCATCGCGCTCGGCATGAACTGGCTGCAGGCGCTGATCACGATCACCATCGGGAACCTGATCGTGCTCGCGCCGATGCTGCTCAACAGCCACGCCGGCACCAAATACGGCATCCCGTTCCCGGTGTTCGCCCGCGCGTTCTACGGCCTGCGCGGCGCGAACCTCGCCGCGCTGCTGCGCGCGTTCATCGCGTGCGGCTGGTTCGGCATCCAGACCTGGGTGGGCGGCGAGGCGATCTACGTGATCGTCGGCCGCCTCGCCGGATCCGGCTGGCGCGATTCGGCGGTGATCGCCGGACAGCACTGGACGCTGTGGCTGTCGTTCGCGGTGTTCTGGCTCGTGCAGATGCTGATCATCTGGCGCGGCATGGAGGCGGTCCGCAAGTTCGAGAACTGGACCGCGCCGCTGGTGTCGGTCGGGTTCCTGATCCTGCTCGGCTACGTGCTGGTGAAAGCGGGCGGGCTCGGCCCGATCCTGCACGACAGCGGGAAACTCGGCTGGGGACCGGGCTTCTGGAAGGTGTTCGCGCCGTCGCTGATGGCGATGATCGCGTTCTGGTCGACACTGTCGCTGAACATGCCGGACTTCACCCGCTTCGGCGGCAGCCAGCGCAAGCAGATGCGCGGCCAGATCCTGGGGCTGCCGACGACGATGACGTTCATCGCGATCGTCGCCATCCTCACCACGTCCGGCGGGCACGTGCTCTACGGGCAGGACATCTGGGACCCGGCGCAGCTGGCGGACAAGTTCTCCAGCCCCGTCGTGGTGGTCGTCGCGCTGATCGCGCTGGTGCTGGCGACGATCTCGGCCAACCTGGCGGCGAACGTCGTCAGCCCGTCCTACGACTTCTCCAACGCTTTCCCGAAGCGGATCACCTTCGCGCTCGGCGGGCTGATCACCGGCGTGATCGGCATCCTGATCCAGCCGTGGCGGCTCTACTCCGACCCGGACATCTACATTTTCGCCTGGCTCGGCTTCTACGGCGGGCTGCTCGGCGCGGTCGCCGGGGTGCTCGTCGCCGGGTACTGGGTGGTGAAGCGGACGCGGCTGAAGTTGGCCGACCTGTACCTGGAAAGCGGGCAGTACTGGTTCACCGCGGGCTGGCATTGGCGGGCGCTCGTCGCGACGCTGATCGGCGCGGTGCTCGCGGTCGGCGGCGCCTACGGCGGTCCGTTCCCGGCGGACGGGCTCATTCCGTTCCTGAAACCTTTGTACGACTACAACTGGGCGGTGGGATTCGTCGGCGCTTTCGTCGCCTACATCCTGTTCAGCCTTCCTTTGAACGCGCACCGGAACGAGGAGGAAACCAGTGTCTGACACGGTCCGAGCCGGCTTGATCCAGCAGCGGTGGACGGGTGACAAGGAGTCGATGATCGCGAACGCGGTCGATGCCATCGGCAAGGCGGCTTCGCAAGGCGCGCAGGTGGTGTGCCTGCAGGAACTGTTCTACGGCCCGTATTTCTGCCAGGTGCAGGACGCGGATTTCTACTCCTACACCGAAGCGATCCCGGACGGCCCCACCACGAAGCTCATGCAGGAGGTCGCCGAGCGGCACGGCGTGGTGCTCGTGGTGCCGATGTACGAACAGGAACAGCCGGGCGTCTACTACAACACCGCGGCGGTGATCGATGCCGACGGGAAATACCTCGGAATGCACCGCAAGAACCACATTCCGCAGGTGAAGGGATTCTGGGAGAAGTTCTACTTCAAGCCGGGCAACCTCGGTTACCCGGTCTTCGACACGGCGGTCGGCCGGATCGGCGTGTACATCTGCTACGAACGGCATTTCCCGGAAGGCTGGCGCGCACTCGGGCTGGCCGGGGCGCAGATCGTGTTCAACCCGTCCGCGACGAGCCGGGGGCTCTCGGAGTACCTGTGGCGGCTTGAGCAGCCCGCAGCCGCGGTGGCGAACGAATACTACGTGGGGACGATCAACCGGGTCGGCGTGGAACCGCTGGGCGACAACGACTTCTACGGCCAATCGTACTTTGTGGACCCACGCGGCCAGCTCGTCGGCGAGGCGGCGTCGGACACCGAGGAGGAGATCGTGGTCCGCGATCTCGACATGGGCCGGCTCGCCGAGGTCCGCGATCTGTGGCAGTTCTACCGCGACCGCCGCCCGGACAGCTACGGCCCGCTCGCGGAGGCCTGATGACTACCCTGATCCGAGGCGGGCAAGTAGTTTCGCCGTCCGGCGCGGTCGCCGCCGACGTGCTGGTGGACGGCGAAACCATCGCGGCAGTGGGCGCTCCCGGCACGCTGACCGGCGACGACACTATTGACGCGACCGGCAAGTACGTCCTTCCTGGCGGAATCGACGCGCACACGCACATGGAGATGCCGTTCGGCGGCACGCATTCCGTCGATTCCTTCGAGACCGGCACCATCGCCGCCGCGTGGGGCGGGACGACGACGATCATCGACTTCGCAGTACAGGCCAAGGGAACGTCGCTGCTGTCCACACTGGACAAATGGCATTCCAAAGCGGACGGCAACTGCGCGATCGACTACGGGTTCCACATGATCGTGTCGGACGTCAACGATTCCACGTTGAAGGAAATGCGCGGGTGCGTCGACGGCGGCGTCGGCAGCTTCAAGATGTTCATGGCCTACCCCGGCGTTTTCTACTCCACCGACGGGGAAATCCTGCGCGCCATGCAGCAGGCGCGCGAGATCGGCGCGACGATCATGATGCACGCGGAAAACGGCATCGCGATCGACGAACTGGCCGCGCAAGCGGTCGCCGCCGGACACACCGACCCGGTGCAGCACGGTCTGACCCGGCCGCCCGAACTGGAAGGCGAGGCGACCTCGCGGGCGATCCGGCTCGCCCAGGTGACTGGATCGCCGCTGTACATCGTGCATTTGTCGGCTTCCCAGGCGCTCGCCGCCGTCGCCGAAGCGCGGGACAACGGGCAGAACGTCTTCGCCGAGACTTGCCCGCAGTACCTGTACCTGTCCATTGAGGACTTGGCGAAGCCCGATTTCGAGGGTGCCAAGTTCGTGGCTTCCCCGCCGCTGCGGGAGAAATCGCACCAGGCCGATCTGTGGCGCGGGCTGCGCACGAACGACCTTTCCGTGGTATCGACCGATCATTGCCCCTTCTGTTTCAAGGACCAGAAAGAGCTGGGACGCAGCGACTTCCGGGCGATCCCGAACGGGATGCCGGGCGTCGAGCACCGGATGGACCTGCTGCATCAGGGCGTCGTCGCGGGCGAGATCTCGCTGGGCCGCTGGGTCGAGACGTGCTCGGCGACGCCCGCGCGGATGTTCGGGCTGTACCCGCGCAAGGGCGTGATCGCAGCAGGCTCGGACGCGGATATCGTCGTCTATGACCCTTCAGCACAGCAGACCCTGTCCGCGGCTACGCACCACATGAACGTGGACTACTCGGCGTACGAAGGGTTTTCGCTCACCGGAAAAGTCCACACTGTACTGTCGCGCGGCCGTGTCGTGGTCTCTCCGGATGGATTCCACGGCAGCCCCGGGCACGGCAAATTCCTTTCCCGCGAACTCAATCAATACTTGAATTGAGGGCCGCCTGATGGATTTCGGGATCGTGCTGCAGACCGACCCGCCCGCGGCGGAGGTCGTGCGGATGATGAAGGCCGCCGAGGACGCCGGATTCCGGTACGGCTGGACGTTCGACTCGTGCGTGCTGTGGCAGGAACCGTTCGTGATCTACGCGCGGATCCTGGAAGCGACGTCAGCGCTGGTCGTGGGGCCGATGGTGACCAGCCCCGGCACCCGGGACTGGTCGGTGATGGCGTCGACCTTCGCGACGCTGAACGACATGTTCGGCAACCGCACGGTGTGCGGCATCGGCCGGGGCGACTCCGCGCACCGGGTCGTCGGCCGCCCACCGTCCACTTTGGCCACCGTGCGCGAATGCATGCGCGTGGTCAAGGATCTCGCCGAGGGCCGCGAAGTCACGATGAACGACACCGCGGTCCGCATCCCGTGGATCCGCGGCGGACGGCTGGAAATGTGGATGGCCGGGTATGGCCCGAAGGCGCTGCAAACCGTCGGCGAACACGCGGACGGCTTCATCCTGCAATGCGCCGACCCGGCCATCGCCCGCTGGACCATCGGCGCGGTCCGAGACGCCGCCCGCGCCGCCGGCCGCGACCCCGGAGGCATCACGATCTGCGTCGCGGCTCCCGCGTATGTCGGCGAAGACCTGGCGCACCAACGGGAACAACTGCGCTGGTTCGGCGGAATGGTGGGCAACCACGTCGCGGATCTGGTCTCCCGCTACGGCTCATCCGGCCCGGTGCCGCACGAGCTGACCGATTACATCCGCGAGCGCGAAGGCTACGACTACTCCCACCACGGGCGCGCGGGCAACCCGTCGACGGCGTTCGTCCCGGACGAAATCGTGGACCGGTTCTGCTTGCTCGGCCCGGCGTCGGCGCACATCGCACGACTGGAGGAATTGGCGGAACTGGGGGTGGACCAGTTCGCGCTGTACCTGATGCACGACGAGCGGGAGGTGACGATGGCGGCTTATGGGGCGCAGGTGATTCCTAAGCTGACCGCGTGATCAGTCCACCATCGCCTGATAAACCAGCTGCCGCAGCTGCTGCCGGATCGGATGCGTCGACGACGGCAGCAGCTGCGTGTAAAACGCGACCGTCAGATCCTCATCCGGATCCACCCAAAACGCCGTCGAAGCCGCCCCGCCCCACGCGTACTCCCCAGGCGTAGCGAGGGTCTTCGCCTTGACCGAGTCGATCAGAACCGAGAACCCCAGCCCGAACCCATACCCGTCAAAAGGCATCTCCGCGAACAGCGGCCGCCCGTATGCCTCCAGATCCACATGCCCCGGCAGGTGATTGGCCGTCATCAGGTCCACCGTCCGCGGGCTCAGAATCCGCACCCCGTCAAGTTCCCCGCGGCGCAACAACATCTGCGTAAACCGGTGATAATCAGCCGCCGTCGACACCAAGCCTCCGCCGCCGGAAAGGCAAGCCGGGCGCGACGTTCCCA